>JAZRKZ010000254.1:0-2092 GCA_045646565.1 Lachnospiraceae bacterium | reverse complement strand
TGGGAGTACGCTGAAAACCTGTTCAGCATACCCTATTTAGCTGTGCTTTTCACCGCTCTTTTCTTCTTTTCATCCACATGTTTTGCTGCAGCTGATACTACAGTAGAAAAACCGGCTGCGCAGCCAGAGGCATTTAGCAATGAGGAAGCAGACCTCCTTGCAGACCGGATTTTGACAGAGTCGGGGGAGTTCACAATAGAAAACGCACCCGGGATTGATATCTCAAAAGAAGCTTCGGAAGATCCGGATGATTTTGAGGCAGAAAGCATAGTAGATCCTGTGTCGGATAGTTTTGACATTGGCGGCGTGTCTGATGTTTCAGATAACGAAACGGAAGCGGAGGAATTGATTGAGACCACGGGTGGCGAGCATCCCGGGAATGGAAATGTAGATGATCCGACCGTGGAAGAATCGGAGAAAGCACCCTATTATAGTGATGATGGAGGAAATGACACTTATTGGACAGGGACACCTGTAAGCCTTTTCACGGACGTACAGGATAGTGCCGATGCATACTACACGGCTATCTGCTGGGCCGGGAATAACGCAATATCAAAAGGGTATTCAGACGGGACTTTTCGCAGTGCACGTCAGTGTACGCGCGGTGAAGCAATGATGTTTCTCTGGAAATATATGGGTAAGCCTGCGCCGAGATATGCTTCTAAGAGCCCTTTTTCGGATGTTCCAAAAACGCACGCTTATTACAGGGCGATTCTATGGGCATGGCAGAAGGGGATTACAAAGGGCTATTCTGACGGCACGTTCGGTATTAATAAAGTCTGTATCCGCGGCCATGCCATGATGTTTTTGTGGAACGCTGCCGGAAAGCCTCAGGTATCGCTGTCGGCAGGGTCGCCATTTGCGGATATAACTTCTTCACATCCATATTATAAAGCCGTCTGCTGGGGGTATCGGACGGAAATTACCAAGGGCTATTCCGATGGCAGCTTTGGAATCAACAGGCCTTGTACCCGCGGACAGATCGTGACCTTTTTATACAGGTGTTTTCTGAATCAATTTTACACTGTCAGGACGCAGAACGGACAGACTATGAGCATAAGTTCGCCGATTTCGCAAAAGGAGAGTAGCTGCTATGAGTCGGTTCTGACAGCGGATAAGACGATTATCAGTGTTCCGACTGTTCCGCAAAAGACGCTGTTCATCGGAAACAGTCTGCTGCAGGGGCTTGGATCGGAGCAGAAGGGCGGCCGGTTCGGGATGTGCGCAACCGACAGTAAACATGATTACTATTATTTCGTCAGCCGGGCGATCCTGAAGAAAAATCCGAAAGCGGAATTTACTAAGCTGTCTGTTACAGCCTTTGAGGGATGTACGGATTCTGTCACTGCAGGGAACTGGTATGCGAGTAAGCGGCATTTGTTCACGGAAGATATGGACCTTATCATAATCCAGCTTGGCGATAATGTGAATACATCTGAGAAAAGGGCGGCATTCAGCGGGAATATCGGGCATTTTCTTGCGCAAGTAAAGAGAGACTGCCCCGGGGCGCGTGTCATCTGTGTCGGAACATGGTATAAAAATACGACAGTCTTCAGCGATCTTATCCGTGCATGTAAGGTAAACGGCTGTGATTTCGTGTCGATCGCTGATCTGTATTCGAATACCAACCAGCCGTCTCCGGGCACTGTCATCACATACAACGACGGGACGACCGCGGTAGCCACCGGGGGCAGTCTGTCTCATCCGAATAACGCAGGAATGGAATTGATAGCGAAGAGGATGATAACGATGCTACATCTGGGGTGATGAGCAATAGGAAGCCTGATGCTGATACGCATTTGCGGGGAGCCGACGCGCCATGCCTCATTTTCGTATTTTCG
Organism: Lachnospiraceae bacterium; assembly: GCA_045646565.1. GTDB lineage: Bacteria > Bacillota > Clostridia > Lachnospirales > Lachnospiraceae > Chordicoccus. Next base: position 251 of record JAZRKZ010000254.1, on the reverse strand, counting down.
TAATACGACAGGTATTGATTGATAGTTCCTTTAAAAATGGTATAATACTCCAGTCAGATCAAGAACGCATTTGTGCCCCAGCGTATAGCTAAAAAATGTATATTTGCGTGCTGCCGACAGACATACTGTCGGATAAAGATTTTTTGAAGGAGGGGATTTGAAAGTGAAACAAAGATGGAAAAAACTGTTGGCCATTGGCTGTGCCCTGTCGATGGCCATGACGATTTCGGGCATGCCGGTGTCGGCGGATG
>JAZRKZ010000253.1:0-9685 GCA_045646565.1 Lachnospiraceae bacterium | reverse complement strand
TACGATCCGACTTAAAAGCCCGATCGCGTGGGAAGCGTCGATCTGCTCGTTGATGACGTAGCCGGCGCACTCGCCGTCCACCTCGATCAGGAAACCGTAAAGCGATTTGAACGCTTCCGGATAGAAATCCCAGGAGTCGATCACAAAAAGCAGTCCGTTCTCAAAGAAATGGGCAGCATCCTTATTCTTGATGAGTCCCACGATATCGTCCTCAGCCTCTGTCTGGAACTCGCGCAGTTCCTCGAACACATCCGGCGAGAATTCAACGATCTCGTAATCGTAATTATCCTCAAAAATGCTTTTCCCGCGCCGCAGCTGCGTGAACTGGCTGCCGGAAGGATCCTTCAGACGGTCCATGGACAGAATGTAGTCCCAGCTGTCACGGTCCTCAGTGATCTGGACAGCCGCACCCAGTTTTTTCTTCCACAGATTCGCCAGGTACTCCGGGACCAGACGGAATTCCGTTCCCGATGGCACATGTTCACTGAATATCTCCGGCCAGCAGGCAGCGTCCCAGTCTCCCATAGGCGCTGTCCAGTACTCATCACTGCCGACCAGGATCTTATGCCAGCACAGATCTGCCTCATACCCGCGGAGAATGTCCATGTTGTCGTCTTCCTCGGTAATGATTCTCCAGGCAAATATCTTAAGGGGCGACATGTCGGACGGGATCTGGATACATTGGCCCAGATATTCCGAGTAGCGGGCTGTGTCGTCAAAATCAAATCCTTTAAACCTGATCATAAGTGATTTCCTCCGTGGATATAGTTCCTCTTTAGTTTAGACGAAATGGAATGATACTGCAAGGAATTCCCGCGGCTTCGTTCCGGATGAAAGCACAACGCAAAATCCTTACCAGTCCGTATCCCAGTCGGTATCTCCCGCATCCCAGTCGTCGTAGTCATAATCGTAGTCGTCGTCATCGTAATCGTCGTTTTCGTTCTTTTTCTCCTCAAGGAACTTCTCATAAATTGAAGTCTCCTCAAAGTCCGTCGTTCCGAGGTCGGCAGAGTAGTCTTCGCCGATATAATAGTCCTCGATATCTCCGTCATCGACGTATGTCGACGTCCAGTCGCCGGAATCATACATGTACCAGCTGTCCGCCAAATAATAGTATACGGAGTCCCCGATCTGATAGTAGCCCTGTCTCGGATCCGGGGAAGACGTACCGAGCACGAAATACAAAATGACAAGAATGACAAAAACGGCGAAGGCCTTGTTGGAGAACAAGTAGATAAAGAATCCGAGCACGGTGGCGACTGCCCCGAGTATACCGCCGAGCTCCTCTTTCGGCGGCTCCGTTTTCGTCTCCGTGCTGAGTTCCCGCATAACGGAATCATCATACGGACTTGCGTACTTGTCCTTACGGAGCTTCACCTCATCTCCGATCTTATTCCAGATCTCCTGGGCGGCCCGGGCCTCATCGGGACCGGAATAGCGGATGGCCCGCTCTCCGTTGGCCTTGTTCTTATAGACGATCCAGTCGCCGGTCTCCTCGTCCCGGTAGACGCCGAAACACTTTGGCTCCTTCATGTCCACGCCGATAAAAAAGCGCATTTTCTCGAGCGGCATGTTCTTCTCGGCGCATTTCTGTTTTAATTCTTCAATCGAGTGTACCTTACTCATGACAACACCTCATCGAGACCGGCCTTATCCGATATAGAATAAGGCAACGTTCTACTCTTCCTTTTTCTTAAAGTGGATCTCCGGCAACGCGAGCGATTCGTAGCGGATATGGGGCTTTTTATTCTTTCCCCCGGCCGGCTTTTCCTTCTTTCTTCCTGTACGCCGGATCTTTCCGGTATGCGTTTCCGGAACGGCCAGATTCTCCGTGCCGACAGAATAGCGCGCTTTTTTCAAAGCCTTGCCCTCGGCCTGTTTCTTCTCTTCCATCTCGCTGCCAGCCCCCGTCTTCTTCGGTCTTGCCAGACAGACCGCCTGAAGCTTCTTAAAAATCGCCTGCCCGGTAGTTATGATAGCGTCCGCGATATGAGACATTGCTGCACTCCTCCTTAATGCTCTACACAAGGTTTATGAAAAACGTGATGACAAGGCTGTTGATAAAATCCGCGAACAGAGAGCCTACGATCGGAATCAGGATATAGGCTTTGATGGAAAGCACATATTTGTCGCAGATCGCCTGCATATTGGCCATCGCGTTCGGCGTGGCGCCCATGCCGAAACCGCAGCATCCGGCTGTGATGACCGCCGCGTCATAATCGTGTCCCATGACATTGAAGATGACGAAATTCGCAAAAAGATACATAAAGATCGTCTGGGCGACAAGAAGGATAAAAAGGGGAAGCGCAAGTTCCGCCAGCTGCCATATCTTCAGCGTGATCATCGCGATGCCGAGGAACAGCGAGAGCATGATGCCGCCGATGTCGTTGATCTCGCCCATAAAGATTTCGTACCTGCCCGAATACTCGCCCACGTTCCGAATGATCGCCGCTACGATCATCGCGCCGATATAGACCGGGAATGTCATACCCGTCTTCGTGAGGAGCATCGAGACGATCGTGCCCGCTGCCACGGCAAGCACGAGCTGGAATGTCGCGGGCGCATAGTTGCTGACCTCGCGCTCATGGGCTTCCTCATCCTCGACAAGGACCGTGTCGTCCTCCTGCTCCACTGTCGCAAGAAGATTGCCTTTTTTGACCCTGTGGTTCGCGATCGGTCCGCCGATCAGGGAGCCGGCGATCAGACCATAGGTCGCTGCCGCCGTACAGACGGTGGTCGCGCCGACAAGTCCGAAATCCTCGAGAACAGGTCCGAACGCACCGGCCGTTCCGTGACCTCCGACCATCGGGATCGAGCCTGTGCACATACCGATCAGCGGATTAAGATGAAGAATATGCGACAGCCCGACTGCCAGTCCGTTCTGCGAGACAATCATGATGACGACCAGCACGAGCAGTATGATCAGGTCTTTCCCTCCTGATTTAATGATCTTCAGGTTGGCCTGAAAACCGACGGATGTGAAGAAGAATACCATGCATACTTCCCGCAGTGTATCGGTAAATATGATCTCGGCGAAGCCGGTCACATAGAGAATGCAAGTGATGATTGCAAATACAAGCCCGCCCACGACCGGAGACGGGATACAGAATTTCTCAAGAAAACTGACACGTTTCTTGAGCGTACTTCCCAAAAGAAGCGCGACAACTGCAAGACCGAGCGTTTGATACATATCAAGGATAATTGTCATTGCAGCACCTCCTTATTCTGTCGGGACCGTAATTCCGCAAGATGCATAGTAGGCGGCAGCTCCTTTATGGAACGGGACCGGAATGCCTTCGGTCGCGCTCTCCACAGTCATGGAAAAATCAATGGGGATCGCCAGGGAAAGCTTGTCTGCATGAGCAAACAAAGCCTCTGTGATGGTACCGACCTGTTCCTCTGAGAGCCCCTCCTGCGCGAGGAGAACTGCCTTGACGCCGATTGTCTGCACGTCTTCCGCAAGACCGTTGTAGGTGCCCGCCGGGATCGTGTACGCCCCAAAGAAGTCATACATCTCCATGAGCGACTGCGCCTCCGCTCCATCGACCGGCAGAAGGGATATCGGCTTCTGTTTTGCCAGTTCCTCCACGATCGTCGTCCGGACGCCGGCAGTACAGAAAAAGGCGTCGATCTCTCCGTTCAGCAGAGCGCCTGCAGCGTCCGTGTAGTTAAGACTGACTTCTTTCACGAGCTTATTGTTCAGCCCGTAGGCCAGAAGGATCTCCTCCGCGTTGAGCGCGCTCCCGGATTCCTCCTCACCGATGCTGACGGTCTTGCCTTTCAGATCGCGGATGGATGTGATCCCCGAATCCGCCAGCGTAACGAACTGGCAGGCTTCCGTATAGAGCCCGGCGACCGCGCCGTAGCCGCGGGTCACTTTGCCCTCAAAAGCATCCGTGCCGTTCCAGGCGGAGCTTAGAATATCCGTCTGGCTGATGGCTAGCTGTATGTAATTCTCGCTCAGCAGCCTGACGTTGGCAGCCGAACCTGCCGTGACTTTGACATTCACACTGAGAGAATCATCATCCGCTGTGAGAATAGATGCCAGTGTCTGCCCGAAGGTGTGATAATTTCCGCCGAGACCTGCCGTCCCGAAGCGAATGGAATTGGTACCGGATTTTCCGCAGCCGGCGATCAGAAGAATAACGGCGACGGCAAGCGCGGTATTCCTCAGAAAGGTCAGTTTCTTCATAAATATAATCCTTTCTTTTTCTATAGGCGGGCCCCTCACTCCCTCAAAAAAATACCACTCAACATTATAAAGGATGCGAGTGGCAGAATAAACATTTTTGACATAAAAACACTTAAACAATGAGCGGACCTGTGCAAGACACAATTCTGCTTATTCCAAGTCATTGTCAGGGAGCTTTCGAAAGAACAGCCACCCCATAAGGATCGACGGTGGGAACGCCAGTATTTGGGCCATAGGCTGAGCTTCCTGGATCCCGGCAAGCCCGCGGAAATGGGCTAAGATAAGCAGCGTGGGGATGAAGAAAAGACCGTTCCGGAGAGCGCTGAGGACCGTCGCGCCGAGTTTCCTGCCCGTGCTCTGATGGAGCATCTCCGTCGCCATGCACGGCGGCAGCAGGATCTGCGTGAACATCTGAAGCCGCAGGGCGCGCGTGCCGATCCGTATGACTTCCGGGTCGTCGCGGAAAAGACCGATGATGCCGCCGATATTCAGAAGAACGACGATCACGCCGGTCATGATGACGACCGTCATCATGAAGATAGTCGTCCGATAGGCCTCCCGAAGCCTTTTATACTTCTTCGCACCGTAATTGAACCCGCTGACCGGCTGAAAACCCTGACCGATCCCGAGTCCGACAGATACAACGAAAAAGGTGATGCGGGAGACGATACTCATCGCGGCGACGGCAGCATCGCCGAAGACAGCCGCATTATTATTGAGGAGAACCGTTGTAAAGGAATTGAGGCCCTGGCGGAGGAGGCTGGGAAAACCGGTCGCCATGATATTTGCAGGCAAAGAGATATCATGGAAATCAATATGCCTGATCGACAGCCTGCTCTCGGTGCGCTCTGTGAGGAACATGCCAAGCAGGATCCCGAAACTGACGATCTGGCTCAGGCATGTGGAAAGGCCTGCGCCGGCGATCCCCATATGCATGAGGAACATGAAGATCGGATCTCCGACCATGTTGAGGATCGCGCCCGTCATGAGACCGATCATGCCGAGCATTGCCTTCCCCTCATAGCGGAGAATATTGTTCATCGTGAACGACATGGCCATGAACGGGGCCGCTGCCAGGATGAAAGAAACGTACGTTTTCGCGTAAGGCGCTATGGTGCTGGTGGAACCCAGCCCAAAGACGATATCATCAATAAAAATGAATCCTATGACAGTGATGACAGCGCCGCACATGAATGAGCCGAAGCAGCCCGTCGACGCGGTACGCGACGCGCTTTCCGTATTCTTCTGCCCGAGGGCTCTCGAAATGATGCTGCCGGAGCCCTGCCCGAACATGAATCCGAACGCCTGGATGATCGCCATGAAACCAAAAACAATTCCGACCGCCCCGCTTGCGGAAGTTCCCAGTCTGCCGACGAACGCCGTGTCCACAAGATTGTAGATATTCGTGACCAGCATGCTGATGATCGTCGGGACAGAGAGAGATGCAATGAGCTTTGGCACGGGAGTCATGGTCATCTTCTCATACTGGGTCATTTTTGTATTTCCTGTCATAGTTCACCTTCAGTTATACTTTGCCTGCCGAAGCTGCGAAAGAAGAAACTCCGTGCGTGTGATCGCGGACTGCACCTTGACCCTTGCGTCGTGAATTTTCTGCTGCACAACGAAGTCCATGATAAATCCGTCGAAAAAGAAGTCTGCAAACGCCATGAACTCCCCCACATCCACACTTATATAATCGAGTCCCTGAACGTCGCTAAGTTCCATCTGGAACTTACGAAGATCCACTTTCGCCTCTTCAATATAGCGGCTGGCGCCGGCAAGACGCGAATGCTTTAAGATCCCGCTTATAACATTTCCGCCCAGAATATCAAGAAAGCCCCAGTTCCTGGCGCTTTCCAGCTTCTCGTCCGCCTTTCTGAGACTTGCCAGAGCTCTCTCGCCTGCCTCAATGGCTTCACGGAGTTCTTTATCACGATTATAGTATTCCATCGAAGTTCCTCATCATGTACCGTAAATTTTCTCAAAATACCTGACCAGAGCCGACTTGGCCTTGTTCGTGATGATGTAATTGAACCATTTGAAGGACGGTTTAGCATCCTCATCGGTCACAATCGTCACCATGTCGCCCTCATTGAGCCGGGTATACTCGGGCATCCAGGCTTTCGACTCATCGATCGTCGCATATTTAAAATGAAGGCCGATTTCCTTGTGCAGGGCAAATGCAAAATCGAGTACCGTCGCGCCGTCGTCGATCAGGAACGCTTCGCCGTCGCGGCTGAATATCTTGATCTTCTTGCGGTAGGTATCCCGCGGATCGAACTCGTCGATCCTGCGGCGCCGCATGATCTGATCCTGGTTCTCCAGGATCCTGCCCTGTCGGTATTCCCGGTAATTCTGCTCCGTACGGACAAAGAACCGGTAGAGGTTCCCATGCTTTCCGCGAAGCACGTAATACACGTAGTCTCCGTGCGTGGTCTTGCCTACTTCCGTAATACTGAGGCCGGCCGGCCACATAAGCGAGTCATAAAATGCGTAGAACACATCCTCGGACCGCTTCTTCGCGTTTTTCTGCTCCGTCACGTCCGAGACGATCAGCGTCAGGTCATAGTAAGGCATGACCTTGCTGTCCATAAGCCGGTCAAAATCTGCCCTGAGATTTTCGGCCTGCCGGCTGACCTGCCTGTAAATACTGAAATTGTATCGCGGCTCATATGTGAACTGTATGACGTACTTCTGACAGGTACGCGCTTTTCTGGGCAGTCTCAGATTGTATTTGGCAAATGCCCTCTCCATAAATCCAAGCGTTTCCGTCAGATCCAGAGCGTGCTCGCTGCGCATACGCATCGCATACTGCTCGATTGCGTCGAACCGTTCCCTGTGTTCAATCAGGAAACAGAGTTCCTCGAGCTGGTCGACAAGGTAATTGGCGCCGATCTCCAGCATCATAGGAATCAGAAAATCCCGTGTATGCCTTGCCTTCAGAATCTGCTTTTCTTCCGGCATCGCGTCGATCGTATTCAGATTGTCCAGTCTGTCCGCGACCTTTATAAAGATGGCGGTCCTGTCGGCATACTGCTGAAAGCGAATATCCGACATCGTGTCGATTTCCTTCTTCGTCGCGCCCTTGTAGAGACTTTCATCGACGGCGGTCATCGCGTTGACAAGCTCCGCAGTCTCGTCTCCGAACAGGTCCCGGATCTGGTCAAGGCTGACGTAGCAGTCCTCGACCGTGTCGTGCAGGATAGCCGCTGCCACAGCCTCACTGCCAAAACCCCATTCTGCCATGCTCCTTCCAACACGGAGCGGGTGGTTCACATACGGTTCTCCGCCTTTCCGCATCTGACCGTTGTGCTTTTCTTCAGCGAACTGAATGGCGTTCCTGACAAGCACAAAATCCTGATCGCTATGATTGGCCTCCATACCCGCTATGATATCGTTCGGACTGATATTTTTTCGGTACATACTCATTCCCCCATGCTGTGTGACAGTCTTCCCGGTAACGTTGACACCCATATCAGGTTTTTCGAATATTTTACACCAAAATCAAATTTTTGACACTAATTTTCTGACATCTTTTCATATAGAAAAATCATATAAAAATCGAAGAATTTCTGAAATATATTACAAAAAACAGAATATGTATCTTTAAGCGTCATTCTATGTTATAATTTTTTTAGATTTTTTGTCTTTTTGTAGAAATGCAGGCGGATTTCGTGTAAAAATAGTTGTATACGGGGGCATTTGCCAGAACGACAAGTGTCTACTATAAAAAAGAGGGTGGAATAAAAAATGGGTATCGGCAGTATTATTTCTCTGTTAGGCGGGCTTGGTGCTTTCCTTTTCGGTATGTCCTTTATGGGCGACGGACTTCAGCTTGCGGCGGGCTCAAAAATGAAGGACCTGCTTGAAAAGCTGACACGTCATCCGGTCATGGGCTTCCTTGTCGGTATGCTGGTCACAGTATGTATCCAGTCATCATCGGCGACTACCGTCATGGCCATGGGCTTCATCAACGCGGGAATCATGGATCTCGCACAGGCGACCGGCGTCATCTTCGGCGCAAATATCGGTACGACTATCACCAGCATCCTGATCGCGCTCGATGTCTCCGGCATTGCCCCGGTGTGCATCGCAGGCGGCGCTTTCCTGATGCTCTACAGCAAGAAAAAACGAAACAAGTACATCGGCCAGGTCATCCTCGGCTTCGGCCTTCTCTTCCAGGGTCTGCATACGATGAGCGGCGCGATGTCTCCGCTCAAGGATTCCGTCGTGTTCCAGAATTTCATCCTGAACGCTAAGAATCCGATTCTCGGTTTCCTCATCGGTATCATTCTCTGCGCAGTCATCCAGAGTTCCTCGGCTGCCGTCGGTATCCTGCAGGCTCTCGCGATGCAGGGACTTATGCCGCTCTACTTCGCGGCTTTCATCGTCTGCGGCATCAACGTCGGCTCCTCGATGCCGGTCATCCTCTCCGCTCTGAAAGCCAAGAACAACGCTAAGCGTGCAGCGATCATCTACCTGATCTTCAACTGCTTCGGCGCGCTCCTGTTCATCCCTCTGGTCATGCTCACGCCGCTGACACAGACAATTGTCGCTCATGTACCGAGCGCAGCCTTCCAGGTGTCCTTCTTCCATATCCTGTTCAAGCTGGTCACCGGCGTTATCCTGCTCGTACTGACAAAATATGTCGTCAATGTTACCTACAAGATCCTTCCGAAGCAGGCGCACGAGAGCGCGTTCCGTCTCGAGTATATTGACGCCAACATGATCGGCGATCCGTCCGTCATGGCTCTGCAGGTTGCCAAAGAGATCGGCCGTACAGCTCAGCTTGTGCGCAAAAATGTCGTCGACGCCGCTGACGCCCTCATGACAGGCAATCTCAAAAATGCGCGCGATATTCGTGAAGACGAGGAAGTCATCGATTACCTCGTAAACTCCATCATCGAATATGTCACCAAAGCCAGCAACGAGCAGATGCCGGAGCGTGTCGCGAACTACCTTGGTTCTGTCTTCCAGGTCATGAACGAACTTGAGCAGATCGGCGATCACGCGGTCAAGATCCTGAACAATGCTGAGAAGACCGCCGAGACGAAACAGGGCTTCTCCGAGGACGCCGTCAATGAGTTCAACCTCATTTTCATCGAAGATCTCCGGCTCCTCGACCGTTCGATCAACCACTACGTCGAGCGCACTCCGGACGATAAGCTTCTTACGGAGGCCCGCGGCGCAGAGAAAGCCATCGGCCGCATGAGCAACGAAGCGCAGGCGAACCATGTCGCCCGTATGAAGGCAGGCGTCTGCTCCTCTGAACTTGGTCTCACCTTTGTCGAGAGCCTGAACTCTCTCACCCGTATCGCGAACCATGTCGAGAGCATTGCGGAGATCGGCGTAGAAGCCATCTAAACTCTCATCCGATGAGATATACGGAATAATAAAAGGGCTGTCGCAACAGCCCTTTTTTTGACCCTATGCATTATGAAGGATCGATCTTGACCAGCACACGCTCCACGCGCAAGTCGGAGGCCAAGCGGT
>JAZRKZ010000252.1:0-9764 GCA_045646565.1 Lachnospiraceae bacterium | reverse complement strand
ACTTGTGAAACGTCTGAAGAATAAATCGTACAAGCCACTCCCGACACGGCGGGTATATATACCCAAGGCAAACGGGAAGCTGCGGCCGCTGGGCATTGTTGCCTATGAGGATAAAATTGTGCAGTCGGCACTAAAGAAGATGCTGGAAGCGATTTATGAGCCAAGGTTTCTGAACTGTATGTATGGTTTCAGGCCTAAGCGAGGATGCCATGAAGCAGTCAAAGAAGTTTATCAGCGAGTATCACACGGCATTGACTAAGTCTAAATACTCGGATAAAATCAAGCCAAAAAGACGGATAAATATGGTCCAAATACTCGAACGATAGAAAGAATACTTGGCCAATGCATAATTAAGGGGATTAACAGTGAAAGAGTACTTTCAAAGAGTATCAGATAAGGTGTTGCTGGAACATTGAAGGGGCTGAGAACCTTAAGAAACTGGCTGGCAGAATTGATACAGAAAAAATGCGTGATCCGACCTTTATGATGGTTTTCTGCGGAGTGGCTCCGTTTGCCTATAAACGTCAGGATGGAGTGTATGTTGTTCCGGTTACATGTCTGAAGGATTAATGACATAACGAAAACGGACTGACAGTTAACATAATGCTTTGCCCGTAATCGCGGTCACAAAAAGGTCACACCACTCACAAAAAGGTGCTGAAGATACTCGCAGCAGCAGAATTTGCAAATGTCAGTTTTGCTGATAAATAAGCCATTTTTTGAACCTGTCAAAAGTCCGGTATACTTGCAAAAAGCCAGATATTCCAATGGCATTCAAGGGGTCATGAGTTCGAGTCTCACTATCTCCACGTAGTTAAGGAACGCTGATGAAGGTCAGCGTTCCTTTTTTTGTTATCGTAAATGATAAAAAATAAGAGCGGTTTTGAGGGATATGTTTTTGAAGCAATTGATAGCGTCCTCAAGCGGAAACATTATTGATATATTTGTGGGTGTGTGCAAGAATTAATGCATCACTTAGAAAGGAACACCACGCCTCATGCTTTATAAAAAGCCCCGGGAAGGCTTTTATAGGAAGCTTACTACCCTTCTCCTCCCCATCGTCATCCAAAACCTGATCACCTCCGCCGTCAGCATGGCAGATGTCGTCATGTTAGGCCAGGTCAACCAGACCGTCCTGTCCGCCGCCTCGCTGGCAGGGCAGGTGCAGTTCGTCCTGCATATCATGTATTTTGGGCTTGCCTCCGCGCTCACGATCCTGGCATCCCAGTACTGGGGAAGGAAAGACCGCAATACAGTAGCACGGATTTTCAGCATCGGGCTTATCATTTCCGTCCCGGTGTCGACGGTCGTATGCCTCATGGCTCTTGTGTGTCCGACGGCGGTCATTCGAGTCTGGACAAATGTGCCGGAACTCATCGATGCAGGTGCGCGCTATCTGCGATTTGTCGCCCTGTCGTATTTTTTCATGGGGCTGACCCAGCCTTATCTTTCGATCATCAAGAGCTGCGAACGGGTCGCGATGGCGACAAAAGTGTCGATAATGGCTCTGCTGCTTAATGTTGCCCTTAACGCGATTCTGATTTTCGGTCTGTTTGGATTTCCGAGGATGGGAATCGAGGGTGCGGCCCTCGCGACGGCTATTGCGCGCGGCGTGGAGCTGGCAATCTGTACCGTTGATTATCTTCGGCAGGATATCATGCCGCGAAAACCGGCAGTTATGCTGTCTATTCCCCGCTCCCTTGTCAATGATTTTATACGCTACTGCCTGCCTGCTTTCATCAATGATGCATTGTGGGGCCTGGCTGCAAATATGAACACGATTATTATGGGGCATCTTGGCTCGGACATTGTTGCAGCAAATTCACTCGTTACTGTCGCCCGCGACCTGGTGACGGCGGTCGGTTTCGGCATATCGTCTGCGTCATCGATCCTCCTTGGTATAGAACTTGGTGCAAATCAAATCGACAGAGCCAAAAGGGACGCCTCCTCAATCATGCAGTCTACAATCATAGTGGGGATCATTCAGGGATTTGTATTGCTGATCCTCTCTCCGATCATTCCCGGACTTGCGAAGCTTTCACCAACAGCGGCCGGCTATCTGAGGATCATGCTGCCGATCAATTGTGTCTACCAGATGGGTATGATGATCAACACAGTGCTGATCGCGTCAATCTTCCGATGCGGCGGAGATTCCCGCTACGGCATGGTGCTGGACGTCACTTGCATGTGGTGTTTTGCGGTCCCGCTGGGTCTTATCAGCGCATTTGTCCTGAAGCTGCCGCCGCTCATTGTCTATATCTGTATGTGTACGGATGAGTTCGCAAAGATGCCGTTTGCCGTTAAACATTATCTGAGCGGTACATGGATCCGGAATCTGACTCGTGAGTTTTGAGCCCGGTCGGGCGGATTGTTTGTGAATTCAAAAGAACCAACTGCCGAGGTCCGAAAATATGCAATGAAAGAAGGACCTCGGCATTGGTGTTTGTTGAACCTTTGGTCCTTCGTCTCGTAGGATCTGTATAATTTCACAGCCCCGTTTGATGTCACTGTAGCAGGGAGTGGATTTTCTGGTATAATGAATCGTGTAATTTACATTTGCAGATGATTTGAGGTAACAGCATGAATACAGTTATCATTGGTGTCGCCGGCGGCACCGGATCCGGCAAGTCAACATTCACGAACAGGCTGAAGGAGTATTTCAGGGACCAGATCTCTGTGGTCTATCATGATAATTACTATCGCTGTCAGGATGATATCCCGTTCGAACAGCGGGTGAAGACCAATTACGATCATCCGGATGCGCTTGAGACGGATCTTCTGGTGAAGCACCTTGAAGAGCTCAAGAAGGGGAATCCGGTGGAATGCCCCGTATATGATTATACCGTCCATAACAGATCCGATCGTGTGATGCGGATCGAACCCCGGAAGATCATTATTGTGGAGGGGATTCTTGTCCTTCAGGATCCGAGAGTGCGGGACCTTCTCGATATCAAGGTTTATGTCGAGGCGGACGCTGATGAACGGATCCTGCGAAGAGTGCTTCGGGATGTCGAGGAGCGCGGGCGTGACCTTCGGGGAATCATCGACCAGTATCTTACGACGGTGAAGCCTATGCATTACATGTATGTCGAGCCGACCCGTGCTAAGGCAGATATTGTCATCAACAGTGGAAAGAATGACGTTGCCTATGACCTGTTCCGCCACAAGATCGAGTGGCTGCTCACGGAGTCGGGCCTCGTCTGACGGGAGACGCTTCCCGTTTGAATAGCGCTGAAATGCTACTCACTTCTTGAAGTATTGATTTAAATCGAGTATTATTGATAGGGGTTTGCATAGTATTACCGGTTTTAACAGCAGATTGAAACATGTTGTTTAGATTGAGTCGATACTTGTGCGTAGCATTTTTCAAGGTGGAGTATAGCAATGAGTGAGTTTAAGGAGAACTCGGGGGCACTGAATTCCTCCGGGGACAATAATATTTTGCCTGATGTTGACGGACCCGCCGGTAAAGACCTTCTGGCTGAGCTTGACCACGAATATGGGCGGCCGGCTCCTTCGGCCGGCAGCGCAGAAGCAGCCGGTGATGCGCCAGCGACAGCGGCGGAAGCTGCCGACGATGCAGCCGTGGTAGAAGCAGCCGGCGACGCGGCAGCGACAACGGCAGAACCCGTCAACGATACGGCAACGACAGCGGCAGAAAACGCCGATGATGCGGCAGCGACAGCGGCGGAAACCGCCGACGATGCAGCCGTGGCAGAAGCAGCCGGCGATGCAGCAGCGACAGCAACAGAAACCGCCGACGATGCGGCAGTGACAGTGACAGAAACTGCCGACGACGCGGCAATTGCGGCAACAGGCACAGCCGGGGCAGCCGAAGCGGTCGCGGCGGAAGGCCCTGCCGATACGGCAATTGAAATCGCGGCCAATGCGGGAGCAGCCGGACCGGCCGCAGCACCGCCCGCACCGCCCGTTCCGGAGAAGCGCACGCCGACCTGGATCAAGCTCCTGCGCACGACGCTGCTTCTGGGAGCGATCATCGGTCTGTTCATTTTCTATTATGTCACCCAGTCCTACCAGTATACGGACAAGTTCATGAAAGGAACTTATATCAACGGCAGCGATGTCAGCGACAAGACGGTCGAGGAGATCGAGGAGAACATCCGCGCCCGCGTCGAGGACATGTACAGCCTGACACTGACCTTCCGTGACGGTACGACGGAGACGATCACGCCGGAAGAGATAGGTTACCGCTATGTATCGAGCGGCGACGTCCAGGAGGCGATGGATGCACAGAATCCGATGACCTGGGTCCTTCGAAACATGGGCCAGACGGCGGAGATCACCGTTCCGGAGAATCATACATATGATGAGAAGAAACTTGAGGCGGTCGTAAAGGCCATGCCCGAGTTCCAGGTCGAAAACATCGTTACGCCGACCAATGCGTATTTGAATATCACGGATGCAAATGCATTTGAAATCGTCCCGGAAACACAGGGCAACGCCCCGATCGCGGACGCAGTGCTCCCGGCGCTGAACGAGCTCGTGACAAACGCCGAGATGGAGGCTGATCTTTCCAAGATCGCCGGCTCCTATGAGACGCCGGTCGTCACGGCGGACAATCCGGATCTGGTCTATCAGCTGGATAACCTGAACAAATTCCTGTCAACGACGATCACATACAAGCTTCCGAATAACGAAACGCAGACGATCGACCGGGGCCTGCTCATCAACTGGGTCACACGGCAGGATAACGGTTACTACTATCTTGACGACGCGGCCATCAGGGAAAACTGCAGCAAATATGTGGCGGACATTGCCGCGAAGGTGGATGAGAGACATACATCGATCCCGTTCCAGTCAACATCGCAGGGAACGATCAATCTGTCCTGCTCGGAGTACGGGCGCGTGATCGACCAGCCGGGCGAGACGGAAGCGCTCTTTACCGCTCTTTACGAGAATAAGTCTGAGGAGAAGGAGCCGCTGTATTCACTCAATAAATCGGTGGATCCGACATTCGGAGGCACTTATGTCGAGGCCGATCTCACAAATCAGCGTGTTCTTCTGTATGTGAACGGTCAGGTGGTCGTCGATACGCCGTGCGTATCCGGCACAAAGTATGATTCTTCAAGGCACACGGTGCGAGGCCTCTATTCAATCTATTATAAACAGAGGAACCGCACGCTGCAGGGACCGATGGTCAATGGCGTTCCGTCATATACATCATTTGTCAACTACTGGATGCCGTTCTATCAGGGCTACGGTCTGCACGACGCGCCGTGGAGAGGCAGTTTCGGCGGAACGATCTACTACAGTTCCGGTTCACACGGCTGCATCAATCTGCCCTACAGCGCGGCTCAGACGATGTATTCGTACACAGAAGTCGGCACGCCGGTCATCGTTTTCGGCGGTTATTAAAAGATTTTCAAGTCTTGCCCAAAAGACTTGGCGCGGGATTGGGGTCAGCGTGAGCTGACATCTTGCAAATCAATCCCTGCGCATCCCAGCGGACGGTTCTGCAATCTGCGTACCGGGCACTCTGATTAGCGCCCGGCTGCCCGGGGCTTCCCGGCGGCCGGGGACATGTGCCGGTCACAAGACCGCAGGACCGTTTTTTGCGTAGGCGCACAGCCTGCCCCTTCTGCCTGATTGCGATATGCGACACTTGAAAAAGGAGGATCTCACAGAATGAATACACGGGATCTGCTTGAGAAGGATAAAGAGAGACTGATCACAAGGCTTGCAAATGCATCAAGCCCCGTCGAAGCCGCCCGCGAATGTGAGGACGAGCTCGGCCGCATCCTGCTCGAGTATAACGAGCAGACGACGAGCGAACGGGTCAGCGAGGCCGCTTACTACTCGATGCAGACGGCCAAAGCAGCGATCTCGCTGGTCGACAGTACAGGCGAGATCCTGGCCTACGAGCGGTCTGTCGGGACCGGGGGCAGTTCGAAGACATACGCAGTTCCGCTGGCGATCGGAGCCGGCGTCACGATTGCGGGGGCGCTGCTGCTGGTGCTTGCGCCGGCTGCATTTGCACCCGTCGGTATTGCAGCTACGATCGGCGGTGCCGTGGGAGTCTTTGCGGGCGGCGTCCGTTTCGGTGAGCGGAGAAGGGTGCCGGAGTCGCGTGACCAGATCTTTGAGGCCCGCGTGGACGGGGGAAAGATTTACTCGAACCTGCTCCGCATGATGACAGTTATAGACCGGAATCTCGAGGATGTCCGCGGGAGAGAGCAGCAGGAGGGGCCGGCTCTTACGATGAAGACGGAAAAAGCCACGAATGAAGAGCTCGAGCTTCTTGCCGGCATTCTGGAATCCGCCTACGCGCGGCGCGACGAGGGGGATTCGGAGGACATTATTTCAAATATCAAGTTCTACCTGCACCGTCAGGGTATCGATGTCGTTGAATTCAGGCCGGAGACAGAGCGCTGGTTCAATAAGATGCCGTCGAAGAAGGTAGGGACGATCCGTCCGGCCTTCGTGAGGGACGGAGCGGCTGTCATCCGGGGCGTTGCAGCGGGAGGAATGTGAGATGGAGAGATTTTTCGGGTTTGATCTTGGCGACGCCGAGAGCGCTGTCACAAGGCTTAAGAATAATTCGTCCGCAGTCCCGGAAGTGCTGACTGTGCGGGACGCGAAGAGTTTTATCACAGCCTACGCGCGGCTGTTCAATCAGGATATTCTGATCGGAGAGAGCGCCTGCTACACTGCCGAAGCCATTGAGCGAAAGATCCGTTTCAAGAGCCGGTTCCTCGTGGACCGCGACTGCGAGAGGGACATCCGGAGCTTCGCGGCCGGCGTCCTGGGCGAACTCATAAGGAACGGCGACCTCATTCAGGGCGAGGACTGCAGCATGTATATCGGCTGCCCGGCGGGCTGGGACGCCCATACCCGCGAGCGTTACCGCGCGATCTTTGAACAGATCGGTTACCCGCCGACGAGAATCATTTCCGAATCGAGAGCCGCCCTTGTTGCGGCCTGCCAGTCGAAGCATCTGCAGGTCGGATATGATATTCTGAGCCATCCGGTGCTGGTTGTGGACATCGGTTCTTCGACGACGGATTTCGCCTATATTTCCGGAGGTAAGGAAGCTCCGCTTCACACGGCGGGCGAGGTGTTCCTTGGCGGCGGTATCATGGATGAGCTGCTGCTGGATTTCTCTGTCGAGTCGTCGAAGGACGGGAAGAGGCTGAAGGAGATATTTGCGGAGAGTCCGTCGTGGCGGAGCTACTGTGAATTTGCAGCGAGAAGACTGAAGGAGAAGTATTTCTCGGACGAGGAATACTGGAAAAATAATCCGTGCACGAAGACCGTCCAGGTCTATTACGACAAGCCGCTCAAGCTCGTGCTCACGATGGATGCGGCGACGGCGGACCGGATCCTTCACAAAAAGACGAGCCGCCTGGACGGACGGTCGTTCAAGGAAGTCTTTATCGAAAGTCTCAGGGAGACGAGGCGGCATATCACGGACAGCATGCCGGATCTTATTTTCATGACGGGCGGCGTCTCGAAGCTAGCGGAGATCCGGGAATGGTGCCGGGAGGTCTATCCGGAAGCGATCATTATCACGGAGATCCAGCCCGAGTTCTCGGTCGCGAAAGGTCTCGCCCTGACCGGCCGGATCGATGAGGAGCTGCGGCTATTCCGCAAGGAACTGCAGGACCTGATCGACTCTTCCGTGATCGAGCGGATCGTATCGCAGAATGTCGACGGGCTCTATATGCGCGCGGTCGATTCGCTGACGGGACCGATCCTCGAGAAAGTCATGCTGCCGCTGATCCACCGCTGGAGAGACGGAAAGATCCGGCGGCTTTCCGATATTGACGGCGAGCTGCAGAAGGATATCGACGCGTTCCTGCACACGGACGAAGCGAAGCAGCTGCTTGTTGCGCCGGTGCAGCAGTGGCTGAAGCCGGTCGCATATGAAGTCGAGGAACACACGGTGCCGATCTGTGTGAATCACAATGTGCCCTATAAGGCCCTGAGCCTCACATCCTATCTCGCGCTGTCGGATATTGATATTCATCTGGATACGAAGAATGTGTTCGCCGTGGAGGAGATGACCTGGCTCATCGATACGATCGTGGCCATCATTATCGGTCTTCTGTGCGGCGGCAGCGGCGTTGCGCTGATCGCAGAAGGGTTCGTCGGAATTATCATGGGCATCGTGATCTCGGCTCTCGTTCTGCTCCTCGGCAAGAACCGTATGCAGAAGGCCATGATGGACTTTGACATT
The DNA here is from genome assembly GCA_045646565.1 of Lachnospiraceae bacterium. Taxonomy (GTDB): domain Bacteria; phylum Bacillota; class Clostridia; order Lachnospirales; family Lachnospiraceae; genus Chordicoccus. The sequence continues at coordinate 1,567 of JAZRKZ010000252.1, read as the reverse complement.
CCGAGACCGATCCGGAAGCTGGTGCCGAAGCGGTATTTCGAGGACCACCTGAGCGAGCTCAGGGACGAGGTCCGCGCGAGCTTCTACGAGAGCCTTGAGAAGGAGAAGAACGAAGAGATTTCCGAGCGTCTCGTGCGGGAAATTTCTGACCAGATCGAGGAGTGCCTGACAAATATGGCCAGAGTGGTGGAGATTCCTTTGGGATAATTCGGACTTGGAGGACAAGGAGACTGAAAAATGTTTCCCTGTCCCCTTTTTTGTTAAAAAAAGAGAAAGATGTAAACATAACTATATACAAATTCGGCATTTTGTACCATAATATATTTGTGGAAATTGGACTTAATTCGAGCAGGCACAGTATCTGCGATCGAGCTTTACGGGAATCGGGGGACTTATATGGGTAGACTTGAAGAAAAAATTATCGATTCCATCCTATCAAGGTATCTGCTGATCTATGATGTGGATCTGGAAAACGACTATATGGAAGTCGTGTATGAGACTTCGAAGTACGGCACGTTCGGCATGGAACGGTCCGGCAGGTACTCGGAGCTCAACGCGAAGTATAGCCAGGAGCGTGTTGACCTGGAATTTTCCAAGTGGAGAGAAGAGGTCGGCAGCATCGATAATTTGAAAAAAGAGCTGACAGATAAAGATTATTTCGATATTGCCTTTCCCGTGAATTATGGAAAGTGGCGCAGTATTGAATATAGAGTCGTGTCGAGAAAACGTGAGATTCCGACGAAAGTCATCATGTGCTATAAGAAGGTGGATGACGACAGGGCGGAAGTTTTTCTGATGCGCCGGGAACGGGATCGCAACCGGAACCTCCTCGAGGATCTTCTTGGCAAAGAGCGTGAAACAAATGCGAACCGGGCGCTGTTCCTCACAAATATGTCCCAGGAACTGCGGGCCACCATGAACAGTGTGGTCGGAGACGCGGCTTCAGCCCTGGAGAGTGAAGACGACGCGCTTGTGCGGGCCAACCTTGAGCGTATCCTGAAGAACAGCTCTCAGATGCAGAATCTGATCAGCAATTCGCTCGACCTTGTCCGGCTCGACACCGGCCGCGTCCGCATTGAAAAGACGCCGAATGACCTGAAAGTCATGATCCGTGACATTCAGGAGATCGTCGAACCGATGGCTATGGCGAGGGGCCAGACCTTCTCGGTCGAGATGGGCCACCTCATACATACAAAGGTCCTCTGTGACAGAGGAAATCTGTCGATCGTGCTGCTGAATCTTCTGCGCAACGCCGTGAAGTTCACGCCGGAAGGCGGCGTGATCCGGCTTGCCGCGCAGCATCGGAAGAGTACGGAACCGGACTCGATGGCGTATGAATTCATCGTGCAGGACAACGGCATCGGAATCGGGGAGGAGTTCCAGAAGAAGCTGTTCGAGCCATTTGCAAGGGAATATGTAAACGAATATGAGGGAGCCGGTCTGGGTCTTCGGATCGCGTACAGGCTGACTCAGCTCATGGGCGGGACGATCACTGTACACAGTACGCGCGGCATTGGCAGCTCATTTACTGTCATTCTCGACCTTAAGCTGCAGGATCCGGTAGAAC
>JAZRKZ010000251.1:0-5245 GCA_045646565.1 Lachnospiraceae bacterium | reverse complement strand
TTGGCCTCCGACTACTGAAAAGAAGGCGGCTGAGCAGAAAGCTGAAAGAGAGGCTGCCGAAAAGAAGGCTGCTGAGGAGAAGGCTGCCAGAGAAGCTGCCGAAAAGAAGGCTGCAAAGGAGAAGGCTGCCAGAGAAGCCGCCGAGAAGAAGGCTGCTGAGGAAGAGGCTGAAAGACGCGCTGCTGAAGAAGAAGCTCGCAGACGCGCTGAAGAGGAAGAAGCTCGCAAACGCGCCGAAGAGGAAGAAGCCCGCAGACGCGCTGAAGAGGAAGAAGCCCGCAGACGCGCCGAAGAGGAAGAAGCTGAAAGACGCGCTGAAGAGGAAGAAGAAAACAGGATCCAGATCGTCAACGGAACAGTTACTGCTATCAAGGCTGACACAATTCAGCTCCGCTCCGAGGGATGCAGCATCACAGTCCTGACAGGAATCGCTACAATGCATGTGCAGGATTCCATCCAGTTAGGCGACGAGATCACAGTTACGATCAAGGGTCAGATGAATGAGCGCGGCTGGGTCGCAATTTCGATTGAAGATTATATCGATCATGAAGTTGCCGAGGAATAAAGCTAATTGATAATTGCAGAAATATAGGGGCTGTGAAATATCATAACTCCTACAGAAAGAAGGACCCGGGGTTCATCATCAATCAACAGATGAGCCCCGGGTCTTCTTTCATTTTGCGTTTTTTGCGAGCCACTCCCCCGTTTCAAGGACATGGCGAGGAAAACTTGATCTGCCGGTGGGCTTTTATATCAGGGACATGGCGAGAAAAACTTGATCTGCCGGCGATCTTTTATATCAGGGACATGGCGGGGAAAACTTGATCTGCCGGTGGGCTTTTATATCAGGGACATGGCGGGGAAAACTTGATCTGCCGGTGGGCTTTTAAAATCTTGACAGGTGATTTTTGTGAAATCATGACAATTGAGGTGCTAAAATTCATGAATTCTGCGCCGGAAAGCAGTCTTAAACCGCTAAAATGAATAAATGGCGTGCTGATTGTAAGTGAAATAGCTCATTTTGGGCAGTCGAATTCTTTAAAAAGTGCGGTTAGCCACCGTCAACCCCGGTTGCGTCTTTATTTCTTTTTCCGCCTCATAAACAGCATCTTTATTTCTTTTTCCTCATAAACAGCGTCTCCTCGAGCGAGCACCATTTAACTGCCATGCACTCAATGACCGCCTCACGGGAGCCTGGCAGCACCTTCCGACAAGTATTCTACGGGTAAGCGAAACCGTAAAGCCGGGGTACCGCCGTCATCCTCCAATATGATAAATTTCAGTATAAACCATCCTGCCGTTTTTCTGTTCGGATTTCATAAGGGAAATCTTCTTTACCATCATTTCTTTTTTGGGAACAGTGACTCCCTGCGGGCGGGCATTTGACGCTTTCCGAACCAGCGTGATGTGCGGTTCGAACTTCTTTTTGTCGTACCGGATGCCCTCCTCATCGAGCGCGATGCCGAGCGCCTTCACGTAGGCTTTCAGCTTCTGGCCGCCTTTTGCACCTACCCACAGAATGTCGCCGAAGTTGCCGAGTTCTGTGAGTGACAGCATGAATGGTGCAAATGCAGCCCTCCCCATCGCCCTCTTCACCCCCTCTACGTTTGTGGTCTCGCCGATGAAGGCCAGCGTCAGGTGAAGGTTATCCGCCGGGCTGTAGTTTCCGCCCACATTTTTCTTTTTGAGCTCATGCATGGTGGAAATCAGTCCCTTTTTTATATCATCGCTGAATAAAATAGCTACAAATAATCTCATGATTCACCAACTTCCTTTTAGACCACCTTGATTTGGCACACCTGCATCGCTTTCAGTGCATTGTCGTGTGTCTCCGGCGTCACGCCGGCGCAGCAGGCAGAGTCAACGATGATCGGGACTTCCGGCAGAAAGGCTTTGGCGATCATGGCGTTCGAAATGACACAGATGTCCGTGCAGAGACCGATCAGCGTAATGCTGCCGATTTCCTCTTTCTCATTGAGCTCTGTCAGGATAGTTCCAAGTTCTTTCGATCCAAATGTCACCTTGTCGATCGCCTCTGTCTTCCGCAGCGCATCGAGCTCCGGTCTGATCTGCCATCCATCCGTCCCGCGGATGCAATGCGGCACCGGCAGGTTCCTGCCTTCCTGTGTCTCCATATAGCAGGTCTCATGGGTGTCTCTCGTAAACAGGACGGTCCCGTCAAAGTTCTCGATTTTCGCTTTGACAGCAGGTACAATTGCAACTGCTTCTTTTGTACCGAGGGCACCGTCGATGAAATCGTTCTGCATATCAATGACGAGTAATATGTTCTGCATGGATTGATCCTCCTGGTCTTAGATTCCTATTTTTTTCACATCGGCCGGCATCCTGTTCAGAATATAATCACGCACAAAGTAGTAATCTTCTTCAGGAATAAAAATCTTTGGCCCTGAAAAACGACCTTTAAGCTCGACAAAGTTCCTTCCTACTATCACTTTTCTAGTCCTGTCGAACTCGAAAACAGCGCGAGTCTTTCCGGAACCGGTCTCAATGTAAGTGTCGGTAAGATGATAAATTTCAATGACCCCACCCGGCAGCCGGTCCAGCCCAAAGCAGATAAAAGATGCGATCAGAATAAAGGCTCCGTCACATGCAGCTACGATCCAGTACATGTCCATGCGATTGTTCATCATGGCAGAGAACAGACCAAATATAAGAATAAAAACGCCGATAGCTATGCAAATAATCATAGTCGTTTTGTACATTCTCCGCTCATATTCCTTGTCTGTCTTGGATTTCCAGCGATAGGTATTGTCTTCCTGCCGTGTGACACGATCTGTGTAATCATATAAACTAAACATTCAACTCACGTCCTTTATTATTTTATCCCAGACTGTATTCAAGTCAGGCTCAAAAGACCTGCAACTCGCAATGCCTCTTGATTATAGCACAGTTACATATATTGAGACGATTTTCCACGGGATTCCTTTCTCCATTCAAGCGGCGCGTCTTACAGCCTTAGAGTATTATCCTTCCCGCCCAGACGGCTATGCCTGAATGTCGTCTCCCCTCATCTCGCCTCTTAAATTCCGCTCCATCTCCCGCTTGATCATCTCGCTGTCATAGCCGCAGCTGAACAGATAATAGAGCTTCGCGACAGCCGCCTCCGTCGTAATGTCGTAGCCGCTGACCGCGCCGGTACTGATCAGCGCGTTGCTGGTCTCGTACGCACCGAGGTACACCGTCCCCTGCGGGCACTGGGAGCAGACGACCAGGATTGTTCCGACTTCCGAAGCGCGGCGAATGATCGGGAGCAAGGCAGTTCCGTTGCCGGGAATATTGCCGGCGCCGAAGGTCTCGATCACGATACCGCGCAGTTCCTCCGTCATGATTGATTCAAAGAGCGAAAACTGGATGCCCGGGAACACCTTTATTACGCCGATCGGATAGCTCTTTAGAGGTTGGAGCCGCAGCTTTCCGGCCGGTTTCGGCAGCAGAGCCTTATGATTGTAGCGTATCTCGATGCCGGCTTCCGCAAGCATCGGATAGTTGGGTGATACAAATGCAATCAGCCCGTCCGCCGAATACTTCATCGAGCGGTTCCCCCGGAGAAGATGTCCGCCAAAATACAGGCACACTTCATGCACATAGTCGTCCGCCGCAATCAAAATCGACGTGATCAGATTGTCGCGGCCGTCACTCCTCACTTCGCAAAGCGGAATCTGGGAACCGGTGAGCACGACAGGCTTTCCGAGATTCTCCAGCATAAAAGAGAGCACCGATGCGGTGTACGCCATCGTATCGGTCCCGTGCAGGACGACAAATCCGTCATACTTGTCATAATTGTCCGCTATCAGACGCGCAATCTCGTTCCACTGCGTCACTGTCATATTTGACGAATCAAGCAGCGGCGTCATCTCATGCAGCACCCAGTTCGGCATGTCCGGCGAGTGCAGCGTCGGGATGGCGTCAAGAGCGGAATTAAAGTAACCGCTCACCGGCGCATACCCGTTCGGCGTGCGGACCATGCCAATCGTTCCGCCGGTATAAATAATCAGTATATTCTTCATCGCAATATCCTCTGCTGTCATATCAATACCAGCGATTTCAAATCCGGACACGCCTCGAATGAAACCTCTCCCCTTCGCCCGGAGGGAACCAGCTCCCTCGCTTCCGCGAAGCCGCGCTCTATATCAGAATCGGAATACCCGTCATGATTGATCAAAATAGCATTCACGCCGCAGCGGGCCGCCATCAGAATATCTGAATTCATGTCGTTTCCTACCATGACGGACTCGCCAAGGTCCAACTGATGCTTGTCAAGCAGTTCCTGCATGAACCGCACCTCAGGTTTACGCAGCCCATGATCGGAAGAAATAAAGATATCATTAAAGTAAGCGGGAAGACCGACCTCCGCCATCTCCGGCCGCGTAAACAGCCCCTGCGCGTTGGACAGCAGGTAACTATGCTTTCCTTCTCGTTTCAGGCTGTCCAGCATGAAGAGCGTATCCGGGTACAGTCCGAATCTGATTCTGGATAAGATTCGGAATGAGTATGCAAATGCACCACACCACCGATCCAGCTCCTCCCCCCTCCAGAGCCTTGGATCTCCCCAGATCCCGTCTCCTCTGAATTCCGGCGGAGACAGGATCAGGTCCTTGAACACATCACCGAGCTCAATTTCCGGCAGATCCGTTTGAAGCTCACCTGCGAGCTGCTCTTCTTTGGCGCGGACCAGACCCCTGTAACGCTTCCGCAGATCCGACGGATCATATACTGCTCCGTATGCGCCCATGATGGCGGCGACACGCCGCCAGAAAGTAATCGGTTTCTCATTTGTATGAATATCGACCAGCGTTGCATAGAGGTCGAAAATGTAATTCTTATATTTCATATTTTTCAAGTCGGTACATCGCCCATAAATCTTTTTCTTACAGATTGCTGCTACAAAGCAAAGAAATCAGTCTTTTACTAGTTGATACTATCTCGTCCCTGAATGAGTTTTATTTACTTGACAAAGCCCCGCGCCATCTCCTGCATCCGCTCCGCGACCGTCGCAGGCGCTTCAATCTTCACCCTGCCTTCCCACTGGAACACCCAGGCGTAGAAGGTAGGCGAGGCACAGACCATAACATTAATGCTGAAGTGATCCTTATCGACCCGCCGGACCTTGACGTCCATACCGAACTGGTCAAGCACGCCCTTCATCACCTCGTTGTCGCACAGCAGGCTTACCGCCACCGGCTCATCACTCTCGAACATCCGAAAGACCTCTTTTGAGTATCTC
>JAZRKZ010000250.1:0-4326 GCA_045646565.1 Lachnospiraceae bacterium | reverse complement strand
AACACACCTAACGGTTTTCTCTTGTACAATGTTGCTGTTATTAATTATAGCACGTATGTTCTGTCAAAGCAACCAAAGGGGCTCCTCCCACTGCCAAATGGCAGTGGGTTTCCGCCCACAACATGCGAAGGGAGTTTATTTGTGAAGAAAATTGCAATTTACGGTAAGGGCGGCATCGGCAAATCAACGATGACGGGCAACCTCTCCGCTGCCTTCGCGGCCCTGGGCAGGCAGGTCCTGCAGATCGGCTGCGATCCCAAGGCGGATTCCACGATCAATCTTTTGGGCGGAGAGCCGCTCATGCCGGTCATGGATTATTACAGGATCAATGATGTGGAGCCGGATTTTGAACACATCGGCCAAAGAGGCTTCGGCAATGTGTTCTGCATCGAGACCGGCGGTCCGACCCCGGGCCTTGGATGCGCGGGCAGAGGTATTATCGCGACCTTTAACCTGATCGATGAGCTCGACGTGTTCGGACGGGTGAAGCCCGATGTCGTACTGTACGACGTCCTCGGGGATGTCGTCTGCGGAGGCTTTGCGGCTCCGATCCGGGAAGGCTACGCGGAGGATGTTCTGATCGTCACGTCGGGTGAGAAGATGGCGCTTTATGCTGCAAATAACATCGCCACCGCCGTCAAGAACTTCGAGGACCGCGGCTACGCGACTGTTCGCGGGATCATTTTCAACCGCCGGAATATACCGGACGAGGAGGCGAAAGTGCACTCTTTTGCGGACAGGCTGGGCGTGCCGATCGTCGCGGACATTCCGAGGAGCGATGATATCAACCGCTTCGAGGAAGAAGGAAAGACCGTTATTGAAGGCGATTCGACGCTGCCGATCAGCCGGAAGTTCATCGATCTTGCGGAGCTTCTGCTGGCGGATCCGGAAAAAGATACAGGAAAGCGCAGCGGATTTTATCGCTGATTTTGGAGGTCATATGGAACCGTTTTACTTGACAGCACAGGAATTTGCCGCCCGCGGGCGGGAGGATTTTCCGAAGGAGGAATCTCCGTCCCACGCGCTCATCTACAGCTCGCCGGCAACTCTGTCCTATAATTCACCGGGTGCAAATGGCTACGGCGTAAAACGCGCCGGTCTCGCCATCCCCGAGTCCGTCATGCTGCTCGTCGCGCCGGGCTGCTGCGGCCGGAACAGCACGATCTTAAGCCGGGTGAGCGGCTACAGCGAGCGGATGTTCTACCTGCTCATGGATGAGACCGATCTCGTCACCGGCAGGCACTTGTCAAAAATCCCGGAGGCGGTCGAGGAGATCCTCGATGTGCCGGAAGTCCGGCCCAAAGTGGTGGTCATCTGCATCACCTGCGTGGACGCCCTACTCGGGACGGATCTTGAGCGCGTGTGCCGGAAGGCCGAGGAGCGGACAGGCGTCCACGTCGTGCCGAGTTACATGTACGCGCTGATGCGCGAGGGGACGAAGCCGCCGATGACGGCTATTCGCCAGAGCGTGTACTCGCTGCTTGGCGCCCGCCCGAAGAACCCGCACGCGGTGAACCTGCTCGGCCAGTTCGCGCCTTACGACGATGACACGGAGTTCTATGAGATGTTCCGGAAAGCCGGCCTCACGAAGATCCGCGAGATCGGCCGTATGCGGACGCTGGAGGAGTACATGGAGATGGGCGAGGCCAATTTTAACCTCGTACTTAATCCGGAGAGCCGGTATGCGGCGGACGACCTCATTAAGCGGCTGGGCATGCCCTACATCGAGATGAACCGCTTTTATGATATTCTTAAGATCCGGCGCCAGTACGCGCTGCTTGGCGGAGCCCTCGGCGTAAAATTCGACGATGCAGCCTATTATGAGGAAGCGCAGCAGGCGCTCGCGAGGTTCAGGGAGCGGCATCCGGAGCTGACATTTGCCATTGGCCAGACTGTGAACGCGAACCCGTTCGAGCTGGCTGCCGCCTTGCTTTCGTATGGGTATGCGGTGGAGAGAGTATTTGCAAATGCATCGCCCTCCGACCTCCCCTTCATCTCCCGCATCGCGCAGATGAGCCCGGAGACCCGCTTCTACACCAGCATCTCGCCGACCATGATGAATTACAAATTGGAAGGGGAGGTTGACATAACGATAGGGAAGGACGCCGTGTGGTACTATCCGGAGGCGGCAAATGTTCCGTTCTTTTCGGATGTGCAGCCGTTCGGCTATCGGGGATTTATGAGACTGCTTGCGGAAATGGAGGCGGCGCTGTGAAAGGTTTAATGAAGTATTTGTCACCGTTTGCGCCGGACATTTCCGGGGCGGTGGAAGTTTTATTTAAAATGAACGGACTCATCGTCATCATCGATGCGGGCGGATGCACCGGCAATGTCTGCGGTTTCGATGAGCCGCGATGGAAACATGAAAAGAGCGCCATCTTCTCGGCGGGACTGCGCGATCTCGACGCGATCCTCGGCCGGGACGAGGCCATGATGAAGAAGATCGGCGACGTACTCGGCATGATGGAGGATCCGTCCTTCCTCGCCCTCGTCGGGACGCCGGTGCCGTCGGTCATTGCGACGGACTATCAGGCTCTGCGGAGGATGGGGGAGAGGCGGTTCGGCGTCACGACGCTGACTCTTCCGACGACAGGTATGGAGCTCTATGATAAGGGCCAGGAGAGGGCGTATCTGGAGCTGCTCAGAACATACGCAGGCCGCCCGGCAGAGGAAGCTTCCGATGAGGGACAGACACTGGCCGGTCCCGAGGCGGATGAGATGCCCGCGTATATGCGGCCGATAGGCGTCTTCGGCGCAACGCCGATGGATCTGCTTGATTTTGATACGGCTGAAACGATCCGGGGGCGCGCCGGCTGCTGCGGAGGCGATGTCCGCGTGTTCGGAGAGCAGGTCAGGGACTTTGCGGAGGCGGCTTCATTCCGCGAAAATCTTGTCGTCTCGCCGTCGGGACTTGCGGCGGCCGCGTTCATGGAGAAGGAGTTCGGCGTACCGTACACGGTCCGCTATCCGCTGCCCGCGGGGTTTGAACTGGCAGGGCTGAGCGCCGACGAGATCGAGGGGAAGAAGATCCTGATCGTGCACCAGGCGGTCCTTGCCGAGACGCTCAGGGAGAATATGGAATTCTACTGCGGCGATGTTACCGTAGAGACAGCCACCTTCTTCATGCCGTTCGGAAAGTGCATGGCCCTTCCGGAAGAGGATGATTTTATCCGGCTTATCTCCCGCGGGAATTACGACATCATTATCGCAGACACGATGCTTCGCCGGGCGTGCCGGGGATGGACGGGAAGGTTCGCGGAGCTGCCCGAGTTCGCGGTGTCGGGCGTCTAGAAGCAGGTAGGAATCAAAAGATGAAGAAACGACTGAAAATACGCGCATACGGGATCGTGCAGGGGATCGGCTTTCGGCCGTTTGTGAGCAGACTGGCCGCGGAGCTGCATCTTGCGGGCGATGTGTGCAATAAAGGCTCCTACGTCGAGATCCATGTCGAGGGGGAATGCGACGCGGTCGAGCGATTTCGTGAGGACCTCGTTGCGCGGGCCCCGGCGGTCGCCGCGATCGTCCGTGTCGAGGAAGTGGAGGAAGAGCTGACCGGAGCTAAAGTATTCCTCATCATCGGGAGCACGCACGTTAAGGGAGAAATATTTGTCTCACCGGATCTTGCCATATGCCCCGACTGCAAGCGGGAGCTCTTTGATCCGCGGGACAGGAGATATTTGCATCCCTTTATCAACTGCACGAACTGCGGACCGCGGCTCACGATCCTCGACGGCGTGCCCTATGACCGGGTGCGGACCTCGATGGGCGTGTTCCCGATGTGCCCCGAGTGCGAATATGAATACACCCACCCGGAGACGAGACGATATCACGCGCAGCCGGTCTGCTGTAACGACTGCGGGCCGAGAGTCTATGTGCTGCGGACAGAGAAAGTTTTTGACGCGGAAGAGAGCACCGGGCTCCTGCCCTGGGGACATCCCCGGGAGGACGAGGCACTCGTCACAAAGCATGAGATGGACGGGGACGCGATCCGGTATGTCCGCCGTGTGCTTCGGAACGGCGGGATCGCGGCGGTCAAGGGCATCGGCGGTTTTCATCTGTGCTGCGATGCGGCGGACGACCGGGCGGTCGCAAGGCTGCGGGCGCTTAAGCATCGGCCGGTGAAGCCCTTTGCCGTCATGATGAAAGACCTTGCGACCGCAAGGCGCGAGTGTATTGTGCCGGCGGAGGCCGAAAAGATCCTGGATGGGGTCCAGAAGCCGATCGTGATCCTGGACCGGATCGGGCGATATGCCAAGACGCTTCAGGGCAGTTTTCGACAGGATGTGGTCGAAGGACCTGATTTACATACTGCCTGCGGCAGTATTC
>JAZRKZ010000249.1:0-3563 GCA_045646565.1 Lachnospiraceae bacterium | reverse complement strand
GAGGATGCTGTCTCTGTCGTGACAGGCAATGCGACAGCTTACATCCCGCTCGAGGAACTGGTCGACAAGGAGAAGGAGACGGCCCGTCTGAAGGCGGAGGCAGACAAGCTGGACAAGGAGATTGCCCGTGCATCCGGTATGCTGAACAATCCGAACTTTGTCAAAAAGGCACCGCCTGCCAAAGTAAACGCAGAAAAAGACAAGCTGGCTAAATACGAGGAGATGCGGAAACGCGTCGCCGAGCAGCTGGCAAAGTATATCTGATGATAATTGGGACGTTCCTGTCCGCGCTTTGCTGCGGGCAGGGACCCACCATTTGCTCAATTTATTAAAAAAAAGAAAAACCACTATATATAGCTTTGAACCGAACAGCGTAATGTGCTATATATAGTGGTGATTTCATATATACCTCGGTGTGAGATGTCCCCGCCTCTATCGGCGGCGGGCAGCGAACAAGTCTCGCAAGCGGGACTTACATAGGAACGTCCCGTGCATCCGCGAAGGAGCACGGACATATTGACAGCGGTTGTTCAGCCTGTATTGGGGGATTTATTTGCAAATGGCAGAAAATCAGAGTAAGAAAAAGTCCGGAGAAGACATCATACGGATCTGCAACAAGTATTCAGTGCTCCTGCAGTTTGCCGCGTGTTTTATACTCTATTTCGCAATCGAATGCATGGCCCGTCATTCTTTTGGCCAGACACTGAATTACCTTCATGTGAGGACGAAAGTCTTCCTCTATAATACGCTGCTCATATTCATGACGACCCTGCCCGTATTCCTTATGAGGCGCAGGATCTTTTGGCGTGCGCTTATATTTATTTTCTGGATCATCCTGGGAGTTTCGAACGGCATTCTTCTGGCCAACCGGGTAACGCCGCTGACCGGTCCCGACCTTAAGATGATGAGCGAGGGCGTCGGAGTCCTGGGCAAGTATATGTCAAAGACCGTGGAGACGATGCTCGTTGCGCTGCTGGTCGTCGTCGGGATCGCTCTCATCATTTTCTTTTTCAAAGGTCCGAAATATCAGGGGAAACGGAACTTTAAAATCATCATTCCCGGCATTCTCGCCGCTTTGATCGGATTTTACGGTCTCACGCATCTCTTTTACCATATGAAGCAGCTGACGACCTACTTCGGGAATATCGCGTTCGCTTATCAGGACTACGGGTTCCCGTACTGCCTGCTTATCACTGTCGCCGATACCGGCATCGATGAGCCGCAGGACTATTCGGCAGATCTTATCCGGAGCATTATTGAAGACGAGGGCGAGCTTGACGCCGGGAAGACCGAGGATCTTCCCAATGTCATCATCGTTCAGCTGGAGACCTTCTTTGATCCCGGCGGGGTCAATTTCCTCGAGTTCTCTGAGGATCCGCTGCCGAACTGGCACGCGCTCTCAGAGAAATATACATCCGGCCTGTACACTGTGCCGACTGTCGGCGCGGGGACGGTCAACACGGAATTCGAGACACTGACCGGCATGTCTCTCCGCTATTTCGGCGCGGGCGAGTATCCGTTCAAAGGCATTCTCAAGCAGAAGACCTGTGAGTCGGTCGGATATGTTCTCGGCGACCTTGGCCTGACAGCACATGCTGTTCACAATAACTACGCGACGTTCTACAGCCGGAAGACTGTGTACTCCAACATCGGCTTCAACGACTTCACATCCAACGAATACATGGATAATCAGAACGATATCAATGAGATCGGCTGGATGCGGGACCGCACGCTCATTCCCTATATCGGCGAATGCCTTGATTCGACCCGCAATCGCGATTTCGTGTTTGCGGTATCTGTCCAGGGACATGGAGCGTATCCGACGGAGGATGTGATCGAGGATCCGCAGATCGAAGTGACGGGCTGTGAGACAGAAGAGAAGAACTGTCAGTGGGAATATTATGTCAATCAGCTCCACGAGATGGATCAGTTCGTGAAGGATCTGATCGATTATGTTACGGAGCGCGGTGAGCCGACGGTCATCTTGTTCTACGGCGATCATCTTCCGACGATGGGCCTTATGGACAGCGATCTGATCGTCGGAAGCACGTACCAGACGAGATATCTGGTCTGGGATAATATCGGTCTTGAGCAGGAGAAAAAAGATATCTGCGCCTACCAGGCCGTCGCGGAGATGTTCCGGCGCATGGGCCTTCATGAGGGCACCATGTTCCGCTTCCATCAGACCATGCAGGATAACGAGCTGTACCAGTTCGACCTGCAGACACTTCAGTATGATATTCTGTACGGGAAGCAGTATGTATACGGCCAGTCGAATCCGTACAGTAAAAAAGCCATGGCCATGGGCGTAAAACGCATTGTGTTCGACTCGCTCGAACCGGTCACCGGGAGCACATACTATGTCCGGGGCAGTAATTTCACTCAGTCAAGTAAGCTGATTATGGACGGCAAGTGGTATCCGACCTCTTTCGTTGACAGCAGCACGCTGCTCGTCACGGGCCTTACGCCCGAGGACGGAGTGCTGATGAGAGTGGGGCAGCTCAGCAATTCGAACTCCGGTAAGTTTCTGAGTTATACGAATTCGATCCGATATCTGGATCCTGAGAAGCAGAAGATGCTGGAGATGCTCGAATCTTCAGACGGACTGACCGGCGATACGGCGGAAACCGACCCGAACGCCGCTCCTTCGGGCGCGGAGAACGGTGAAAACGCAGATGCGGAAAATGCACCCGGCGGAGATACCGGCAATACGAGTAATGAGGTGACGAACTAAATGATTAATTATGAAGAAGAACTGAAGAAATTCACACCGAGTCTTGACGTTGATGAAGCGGAAGGCGCGATCTATTCTCGCGACCTGACGGATGTCATCGATATCCTCCAGGAAATGCTACGAGAAACATCCGGCGGGAGAAAAGACTGATCGAAAGGAATAGAACTTTATGAAATGCATGAACTGCGGCGCGGAGCTCAATGACTCCGCGTACTGCCCGAAATGCGGCTGCGACGTCTCTGTCCAGAAACAGGCGATCGTGCTCTCGGGACTTTACTACGACCAGGGACTTGAAAAAGCCCAGGTCAGGGATCTGAGCGGCGCGATTGATATGCTCCGCAGGAGCCTGAAGTTCAATAAGCTGAATGTGCCTGCACGCAATCTTCTCGGCCTGGTCTATTTTGAGATGGGCGAAGTCGTGGCGGCCCTGTCCGAATGGGTCATTTCGAAGAATATACAGCCCGAGAACAACATTGCCGCCGAATATATCGAGAACCTTCAGCAGGACGCGAACCGCCTGGACATCATTAATCAGACGATCAAGAAGTACAATATAGCGCTCGATAACTGTCACAAGGGCAACGAGGATGTGGCGCTGATCCAGCTGAAAAAGATTCTTGCCCAGAATCCCAAGCTGATCAAGGGCCATCATCTGCTTTCTCTTCTATATATAAAGCAGGGAGAATACGAGAAGGCGAGGAAGCAGCTCAAAAAAGCAATCCGTATTGACAAGACGAACACGACGACGCTGCGTTTCCTGAAAGAAATCGATGAGCAGACAGGGACATCGACATCGTTCGAGCCGCGCTTTTCCATCTGGTCTCCGAGA
>JAZRKZ010000248.1:0-2799 GCA_045646565.1 Lachnospiraceae bacterium | reverse complement strand
TCTTCCTGAACAGTTGCTGTCACGAGGATCGTGACGTCTTCCGGGATAAGGCCCAGGTCCTTCATCATTTTCGTTCCGTAGACCGCCGAAGCAATGCCGCCTTCCTGATCGGAACCGCCGCGGCCGCCGATAAGCGTGTCTGATTCAAAACCTTCATAAGGATCGAAAGTCCAGTTTTCAATGAGACCGACTCCGACCGTATCGATGTGGCCGTCGTAAGCGATGATACGCGGTCCGTTTCCCATCCAGCCGAGGCAGTTGCCCTGGGCGTCTATTTGCACCTTGTCGAACCCGACCTTCTCCATCTCCTCGGCGATTCTCTGAATGACTTTCCCCTCCTCACAGCTCTCGCTCGGGATGGCGATCATGTCGCGCAGGAACGCGACCATATCCTTCTGGTAGCTCTGTGCTGTCTCTAAAATCTTGCTGTAATCCATAGTTGACCTCCATTCAGTCTTTTGTGCCCGTTCGGCGGGCGTTTACTTGTTAATATTGAGATAGGAATAAAGTGTGTACTTTGAGATGCCGAAGAACTTCGAGACCTTGTCGCCGGACTTCGTGATGAGGAAAGCGCCGGAGTCGCTCAGGAACTGGATCGCGCGTATCTTGTCCTCCTTCGTCATGAAAGCGACCGGCACTCCGACAAGCTCCACGCTCTGGTCAATGAGCTCATCGAGCAGCTGGTTGACGTCCATCGGGATATGAGTCGGCTGCTGGCCGTCCTCTGTTTCATCCTTTGAACTTGTCAGGTTCTTCAATGAGTTTTCAAATGCAAGCAGATTCGTTATGTCATAATTTATCGCAAATACATAGGTCGGTCTTCCATTGCTGTCTTTGATGTAAATGGTGGTGGATTTCAGGATCCTTCCGTTGTCAGTTCTGGTGAGGTAAGCATACTGGTCTTTCAGTCCATCCGAATGTCTGCGGATCGCCTCGATCACGGCGTTCGTCGGGCTGCCGCCAATCGTGCGGCCGGAGATGTGACCGTTTTCGATGTGGACAATTGAATGCGCTATATGCTCCTTTGAGACGTCATGAATGACGACCTCACAATTACTCCCGAACTGCTCGGCTAAGCCCCTGGCCACTTGCTTTAACATGGTTAGCGTCAAATCTTCCAAGGGTTCCTCCTTATCTGGCAGGACAGGCCACGCGTCCCGGATAAAATCATATAATTCTTTCCATAAATATCATATCATACACAGCAATATTTACAAGAAGTTAGCTAAAAATATTTTTGTTTGCTAAAAATTTGTGTATACCAGTTGATAAAAAACAACGTGAATGATAAACTTTTTTCAGAGGGTACACGTCCTGTAAACACCCTGCAGCCAGGATGCCATACCCCGAAAATCCAGAGAACGAACTCATAGACAGTGTCAGGAAATATGTATTAAGGAGGACTGACATGAACTACTCTATCAAAGATTTTGAAGGCATGATCGCCAGACTGAAAGAGCTCGACACAGATGGTATGTATTTGAATGATTTCTTCCTGACATGGGAGAAGACGGACGATGAAATTGAGGCCGTCTGGACCGTTGCGGACGCACTCCGTGACCTGAGATGCCGTAATATCTCAACAAAGGTCTTCGATTCCGGTCTCGGCATCAGCGTCTTCCGCGACAACTCGACCCGGACACGCTTCTCCTTTGCCTCGGCCTGCAACCTGCTCGGCCTTGAGGTACAGGATCTCGATGAGAAAAAATCCCAGATCGCGCATGGCGAGACAGTCCGTGAGACTGCAAATATGATCTCCTTCATGGCAGACATCATCGGCATCCGCGACGACATGTATATCGGCAAGGGCAACGCGTATATGCGCGAAGTTTCCCAGGCCGTGCAGGAAGGCTTTGAGGCCGGCGTCCTCGAACAGAGACCTACCCTCGTCAACCTGCAGTGCGACATCGACCACCCGACCCAGCTCATGGCTGACTCGCTTCACGTGATCCACGAATTCGGCGGCATCGAAAATATCAAGGGCAAAAAGATCGCCATGACCTGGGCTTACTCTCCCTCCTACGGCAAACCGCTCTCTGTTCCGCAGGGCGCGATCGGTCTTTTGACCCGTCTTGGTGCAAATGTCGTCCTCGCCCACCCCGAAGGCTACGAAGTCATGCCTGAGATCGAAGAGGTCGCCAAAAAGAACGCCGCCGCATCCGGCGGATCCTTCACAAAGACCAACAGCATGGCGGAGGCCTTCAAGGATGCGGACATCGTCTATCCGAAGAGCTGGGCTTCCTACGCCACAATGGAAAAGAGAACGAACCTCTACGCCAAGGGCGACTTCGACGGCATCGACGCTCTCGAGAAAGAGATGCTTGCCGAGAACGCCAAGTACAAGGACTGGACCTGCTCCGAGGAGCTCATGGCCACCACAAAGGACGGCAAGGCCCTCTATCTCCACTGCCTGCCCGCCGACATCACCGGCGTGAGCTGCCAAGAGGGCGAGGTCGACGCCTCCGTCTTCGACAGATACCGCGACCCGCTCTACAAGCAGGCCTCCTTCAAGCCGTACATCATCGCAGCCATGATCCTGCTCGAGAAGTTCAAGGATCCGGCGGCAGTGCTTGAGAAGCTTGAACAGCGCGGGAAAGACAGGATCTACAAGATCTGACATATTATCAGGACATCAAAAAAGAACGCCTTCTGGCGTTCTTTTTTGATGATGAGCCCCCACTAATAAAGCTTCTCTCCCCTTACGTACTTCCCGGTCACATTCCGGTCATCCGAGAAGTAGACAAGCCTCTCCAGCCGCTCCGCCGGCGTGAGGTCCCGCATCGTAAAGAGATTGGCGTC
>JAZRKZ010000247.1:0-6563 GCA_045646565.1 Lachnospiraceae bacterium | reverse complement strand
AGAGGAGTTAAACAAATGTCAAAGATCAATTTGGAAAAGTATGGCATTACCGGTAGCACCGAGATCGTATACAATCCTTCTTATGAGGTATTGTTCGAGGAGGAGACTAAGGCTGGTCTGGAAGGCTACGAAGTGGGTCAGGAGACCGAGCTTGGCGCTGTTAACGTTATGACTGGTATTTATACAGGACGTTCTCCTCAGGATAAGTACATCGTTATGGATGAGAATTCAAAGGACACTGTATGGTGGACTACTCCAGAGTACAAGAACGACAACCATCCTATGACTGAGGAAGTTTGGAATACACTTAAGGAGCTTGCAGTTAAGGAGCTTTCAAACAAGAGATTATTCGTAGTAGATACATTCTGAGGTGCTAACGAAGACACTAGAATGGCAGTTAGATGCATCGTTGAGGTTGCTTGGCAGGCTCACTTTGTAAAGAACATGTTCATCATCCCAACTGAGGAAGAGCTTGCAAACTTCGAGCCAGATTTCGTAGTTTACAATGCATCAAAGGCTAAGGTTGAGAACTATAAGGAACTTGGCCTCAACTCCGAGACAGCAGTAGTCTTCAACGTTACAAGCCGTGAGCAGGTCATCCTGAACACATGGTACGGCGGCGAGATGAAGAAGGGTCTCTTCTCAATGATGAACTACTATCTGCCGCTGAAGGGCATCGCTTCTATGCATTGCTCTGCAAATACAGACATGGAAGGCAAGAACACTGCCATCTTCTTCGGTCTTTCCGGCACAGGCAAGACAACTCTTTCCACAGACCCGAAGAGACTTCTGATCGGCGACGACGAGCATGGCTGGGACGACAACGGCGTCTTCAACTTTGAGGGCGGCTGCTATGCGAAGGTCATCAACCTTGACAAGGATTCCGAGCCGGATATCTACAATGCTATCAAGCGCAACGCTCTTCTCGAGAATGTTACCTGCGACGCAGAAGGCAAGCTTGACTTCGCGGACAAGTCCGTCACAGAGAATACTCGCGTTTCCTATTCGCTCGATCATATCGAGAAGATCGTTCTCAACGTTAACCCGATTTCTGCAGGCCCGGCAGCTGACAATGTCATCTTCCTGTCTGCGGATGCTTTCGGCGTACTTCCGCCGGTATCCATCCTGACACCGGATCAGACAAAGTATTACTTCCTGTCCGGTTTCACAGCTAAGCTTGCAGGTACAGAGCGCGGCATCACAGAGCCGACTCCGACATTCTCCGCTTGCTTCGGCCAGGCTTTCCTCGAGCTGCATCCGACAAAGTATGCTGAGGAGCTTGTCAAGAGAATGGAAGTTTCCGGCGCAAAGGCTTATCTGGTCAACACAGGCTGGAACGGCACCGGCAAGCGTATCTCTATTAAAGATACCCGCGGTATCATCGATGCGGTCCTGGACGGCGACGTTCTGAAGGCTCCGACCAAGATGATCCCGTACTTCAATTTTGAAGTTCCGACAGAACTTCCGGGCGTTGATCCGGGAATCCTTGATCCGCGCGACACATATGCTGACGCAGCTGAGTGGGAGAAGAAGGCAATTGACCTTGCTTCCAGATTCCAGAAGAACTTCGTCAAGTATACAGGCAATGAGGCTGGCAAGGCACTTGTGCCGGCAGGCCCGCAGCTGTAATCTGCTGCAATATTCTGAATAAATAGTGGCTGCCGCTGCTGCTGCGACGGTGACGCGCGGGATTATCCTTGAATGGACTCGTGTGTTTCCGCCGCGGCCGGAGCGGCTTCTTTTATCCCGCATCCTTACATGTATGAATTGAAGGAGGCAGAAATTATGTTGAATTCAACGGATCACAACAGGCAGAAAAAAATTGCCGTTGTGAACGATTTTTCCGGCTTTGGCCGATGCTCAATCGCAGTCTCACTGCCCATTATATCCGCAATGGGAATCCAGTGCTGCCCGATCCCGACAGCTATGTTTTCTAATCATACCGGCTTTGAAAGTTATTACCGCGTGGATTTTACCAGTCATATGCGACGATATATAGGTGAGTGGGCCAAGCTTGATCTGTCATTTTCCGGCATTGCCACAGGATTTCTGGGCTCGGAGGAACAGATCGAGATCGTCGGCGACTTTCTGCAGGAATTTGCAGATGAGAACACATGTGTCCTGATCGATCCGGTCATGGGAGACTACGGAAAGCTCTACCATGGATACAGTGAAAAGCTGGCCAGAAAAATGCATCGTCTGCTTCCTTATGCGGATATATTAACGCCCAACCTCACGGAGGCCTGCATCCTGACGAAGACTGAATATCACGAGGATATGACGATGAAAGAACTTCGTCTGCTGTGCGAAAAGCTGGACCATCTGTGTGACAGTGAGAAATCTGTCCGGATCGTCATTTCCGGCCTCAACAGGCGGGAAGGTTACCTTGAGAACTATGTCTATACGAGGGGGATCGAGCCGCAGCTCGTCATGACCCCGAAAATTGGTGAGAACCGGTCCGGGACCGGCGACGTCTTCTCATCGATCATCGCCGGCTGCGCCGTGCGGGGTATGGATTTCGTCGAGTCTGTGTGGATGGCTTCCGAGTTCATCGGGCGCTGCCTCTCAACAACGATGGAGATGGGGCTGCCGGGGACAGACGGGATCGCATTCGAGGAGCATTTGTTCGAGCTCCGCTGATGAAAAACGACTGCTGCAATCTGCACGCGCCCTGGAACTTCTTCATGAACACAAGATGTGAAAATGAAAAAAAAAGCGCTGTCTGAGCAGAGTGAATACGCAGCTTTTGCGAAGATATGAAAGGAAACACTGGTATGACAATCACGTATAAAGTAAAGAACGGAATCTATGTCAATATGACGAACCGGTGTCCGTGCGCCTGCACATTCTGTCTCAGGCAGAATGGCCCGGGCGTCTACGGGTCTGACTCTCTGTGGCTCGAGCACGAGCCGACAGTGGAAGAGGTCAAGGCGAGCATCGATGTCTGGGATCTTTCCCTTTACGACGAAGTCGTCTTCTGCGGCTACGGCGAGCCGACGGAACGGCTTCCGGAACTGCTGGAGGTAGCAGCCTATATCCGGTCAAAATCCCCGATCCGGATCCGGATCAATACGAATGGTCTCGCCGACCTTATCTGGAATCGCGACACGACTCCGGATCTTAAAGGACTTATTGACACGGTGTCGATCAGTCTGAATGCAAATGACGCTGAGACCTACTTAAAACTCACCCGCTCAAAGTTCGGGATCGGCTCCTACGAAGCCATGCTGGATTACGCCCGCCGCTGCACGGCCTACGTGCCGAATGTCGTCATGACAGTCGTTGATCAGGTTACCTCTCTAAAGGAGCAGGAGATTGCGCGCGGAATCTGTGATTCACTTGGCGTAACGCTGCGGGTTCGTCCGTTCGAGAGCTGATATGTATACTAAAAAACAGCAGTTTTACCAACAAATGAGAACATGGCTGAAAGCCCTTGTTTATTGTTTTAGGATATATTAAACTTATAGAAGATGCTATTTGTGCTCTTTATTGCACGAAATGACTAAAAATCTGAGACTTCCTGTTTCCTTTGACGCGGCAGGCCGGAATCGGTCGTGATCGTCCGATGGGGTTGTCCTGACATCGGTTACGGGGTATCAGTAAAATGGAGGCGAAATGAAGGTTAATAACAGATACAAGCAGAAGTATCATGCCAATGTCCCTTCCGGCTGGTCGAACGACCCGAACGGAATGATCTATTACAACGGAAAAGTCCATCTTTTCTATCAGCATTATCCGCATGATTCAAAGTGGGGTCCGATGCACTGGCTCCATATGACGTCTGAAGATCTTGTCACTTGGGAAGCTCTTCCGATCGCGCTTGTTCCGGATGAAGAGTATGAAGTCATCTGCGGATGCTGCTCAGGCAATTCCATTGTGAAAGACGGAAAGCTTTATCTTATGTATACGGCGGCTCAGCCTGACAGACAGAGACAGTGTCTGGCAGTTTCTGACGACGGCGGCATCACCTTTAAGAAATACGCGGACAATCCGGTCCTGACAGCGGAAATGCTCTCTGAGGAAGTCTCGACACGTGACTTCCGCGACCCGAAGATCATCGAGAAAGACGGCTGGTATTACTGCTTCGCGGGAACAAGGATCATTGCCGAGAAGTACAGAGAGGCGTTTGAGGAATTTGTGGAGTCGAATGCATTTGAATTCGACTTTGACGAGATTGACCAGGAAGAGTTCATTAAGAACCCGTCTGAATTCTGGACATTCGATTCAGATGAAGAGGAAGGGCCGGAAAATCCGTCAGGCACCGAGCAGCATTATTCCGGCGAAGGCACGCATTCTTACGAGGTCGAGGATGTCAATCCGTCCGTACTGCCCTTTAATGAGAACCTTGTCTTTCATGTTGAAAATCCGGAACCGCAGCCGGAACAGCCGGCGGGCACGGAGATCAGGACGATCAGCAGCGGCTCTGTCCATCATGTGATCACGGCCCCGTCCGCAGAAGTCCTCGGCGGTCAGCCGCAGCAGCCGGTCAACCTTGGCGACGGCAACATTATTCTCTTTAAGTCAAAAGACCTTCTCAATTGGGAATACTGCGGCAAGCTCATCCATCGCCAGAAAGGCTTTAACAAGGAGTATTTTAAGCTGGACGGCGTTTATGAGTGCCCGGATTATTTCGTAACGAACGGTGAGGAGATCGTTCTTGCCAGCCCGCAGAATCTTCCGCAGGATGGAAATATGTATGAGAACGTCCACTCCAATATCTATATCCACGGCAAACTTGATTTCAAGACCGGACGTTTCAGAATGAAAGAGATCAGCGAGCTTGACGCGGGATTTGATTTCTACGCGCCGCAGGTCGTCAAGATGCCGGACGGCAGGAATATCATGATCGCGTGGAAGGAAATGTGGGACCGCTCCTATCCGACACAGGCAGACAACTGGGTAGGAACATATTCGCTTCCGCGTGAGATGGAATACAAGAACGGCAGACTGTACCAGATCCCGGCAAGGGAAGTTCTTGCCTGCCGCAGACATAAGGTCGCAGCCGAGAATGTTGATCTGGACGATACGTCAGTCGAAATCGAAGGCATTGCGGGCAATGTTATTGAGATCACAGCGGAGTTCAAGCTGGAAGACGCCAAAAAGGTCGGCGTCAAGTACTTCAAGGGTACAGAACATGAGACAGTCGTATATTACGACGCTGAGCGGAAGGTTGTTGTTGTTGACAGATCGAAGGGCGGCATTAAGCTGACAGGATCGGAAGCCAACCAGGATACCCGCACATGCGACGTCGATGATTCCGAGACGATCAAGTTCGACATCTTCCTCGATGTGATTTCTTCTGAGATCTTTGTCAACGACGGACGCTATGCGCTCACAGCCAACGTCTATCCGGATCCGACAGATGTCGGCGTCGAGTTCTTCGCGGAAGGTGGTGCAGCAACTCTCATCTCCGCAGCGAAGTACGATATTGTTCCCGGCAAAAAAGAATAAAAATGATAAAAGTCCGTCGGAAGATCGTTGCGGGAATTAATTTGTTCGATGAGCATCGCGCGAAGGGGTAAAGTGCATTTTGAACGATAAAATCAAGTAAAAATGAGATTTAATTGATGATTTTCACAGTAAAAATACTACCATTTGGCGGGCTTTTGTGCTAAAATTCTATAAGAATGTAGCGAAGTGAACGGCAGGATAGTGAATGTGCCTACCTGCCCAAAAGGGCTCTTTCGCGGGAGCGGCGAAGAGAGTCTGCGGGGTACTGTGTATCCACCGCTTTAGAACGCTCCAGAATGGAGAAATATTTTGAAATCATTTATTTATGAGGTCACTAACCCACTCGGAATCCATGCTCGTCCGGCCGCGCTTCTTGCACAGTGCTGCGTAAACCTTGCTTCCGCTATCTCGATCAAGAGCGGCGACAAGACAGCTAACGGCAACAACGTTCTTCAGATTCTTGCCCTGAACGCGAAAGCGGGCACAAAGCTTGAGATCGTTGCTGAAGGCGGTAACGAAGAGGCTGCACTTGATGCAATCAAGAAGGTTCTTGCCGATGAGTTCACGGAGAAGAAAAAGGTTGAGGTCCTCAAGATCGCGTTCTTTGGAACAAAAGATTATGATCGTATCTTCTTCAGCGAGCTTGCCAAGGACAAGGGCGAAGGCACATACAACTGTGATATCAAGTATTTCCGTGTACGTCTTACACCTGAAACAGCTAATCTCGCAAAGGGTTATGACGCTGTCTGCATCTTCGTTAATGACGAGTGCCCGAGAGCAGCTGTCGAGATTCTGAAGGAGTGCGGCGTCCGCCTGATCCTTCTCCGCTGCGCAGGCTTCAACAATGTCGACCTTCAGGCGGCTAAAGAGTGCGGCATCACCGTCTGCCGTGTTCCGGCTTATTCACCGTATGCTGTTGCTGAGCACGCAATTTCCATCATCACAACAGCCAACAGAAGACTTCACAAGGCTTACAACAAAGTCAAAGACAACAACTTCGCTCTCAGTGGCCTTCTTGGTGTCGACCTCCACAACAAGGTCGCAGGTATCGTGGGCACAGGCAAGATCGGCCAGTGCGCAGCAAGAATCTGCAAGGGCTTCGGCATGACCGT
>JAZRKZ010000246.1:0-11981 GCA_045646565.1 Lachnospiraceae bacterium | reverse complement strand
CATAGAACTGCCTGGCCTTTACGATGTTTTTCCAACGATCCGTACATTTTAAGCATCCCGCTCAGTGCCCTTTATGTTTCTCTTTTCGTTTCTTCCGGCGCTGTTCAAATTTCAGCTGTTCCTGTACTTCCCGCTGTTCCCTGTGGACCTGTTTCCGCTCGATCTTCATTGCCTCCCGCTGCAGCGAAAGTGCCTGCTGGGACTTTGTCCCTATCCCGGTACTCATCTGCTGCTTTCTGGCATTTCTCTGTCTTCGCTTCGGGTTGTCCGCAGTTTGTTTTTCTCCGGCTTCCACAGCCGGGCTGAAGTGCAAGTCGTAATAATGTTTGAGAACGAAGTCCAGAACTTCATACTCTTTTGGTTCCGCTCCAAATGTCACTTTACAGACAGAGAGCTTTCCATCTGTAATCCGCTCAAAAACTCCTACCCAGAATGGATCCTCAAAATAAACCGTCAGTTGTCCGTACGACCTGTCCATCATATTCCCTCCTTAAGCTTAAATAAGGACAAAGAACGGACGACCCAGGAGGGGAGGGTTACTTACCCCGTCATTTCTGACGGGACGGCCAGGCTACCAACTGGCTCTGGCACGCCTTGCGGAGTGCGTTGCGTTTTTATCTTTGCCGTTTATGAGTTATAAAAATTATATCACAAAGTGATTAAAGGTTGTCAGGGTTCTTCGGCGGCTCCTGTACCACGTCTCCAGCTGCCCCGAAATACCCCTTAACATCAGCAGAAGTGTCCTGCTTTGTGACGATGAACCGGCTCATAATGCCGAAATCGCCCCGTTTCGTGCGCAGAGCAAAATAGCCGATGACAGAGAAAACGAGGGCTCCAATGAAATTGACGAACAGGTCTTTCATTGTGTCATTAAGCCCTACGTCAAGATATCCGCTTACCGGCAGCACCTGTCCATTGACTGTGACTTCCTTTATATTGCGTACGACAACCGGAACCTGCATTCCCCGCTCGTTCAGCATGACGCTGCTGATGGTTGACAGGACTGTGTCCTTCTGCATATCAAAGAGAAAAAGATGGTCCATCGAAAACTCAAAAAACTCCCACATGACACCGATTGTCATAGAGAAGCAGAAAGCGACAAGAGCCAGATAGCCCGGGGCAAGGTCGAAGATAATGCTGTCGTTTTTATCGAGCAGCATGACCATAGAAAAGCCAACCGCGGCGGCAAGAAATCCGTTCAGCGTGTGAAGCATCGTATCCCAGATTGGTATCGCGGTATAATAGCTGTTGACTTCCCCGAGAATCTCCGCAGCGTATATAAAACAATAGATGATAATCTGCAGGGATTGAGGAAGGGCTACTCTGAACCTGACTTCGATCACGCTAGGCAAAAAGAGAAGGATCAGAGTGAGTATGCAGAGCATAAAGGACTCGAAATTGCCCAGCATGAACTGACGGATCATTGTCGCTATGACAAGGAGACGCAAGACAGAGTACACGACAAACGACCGTTTGTGTTCAGTAAGCTGTTTTCTGACCTCCTCGAAAAAAGTTTTCCTCCTCATGCGCCGGTCCCGTTTTCTGATTTGTCTTTTCTCACGTCTATCTTGATTCAAACGAAGTGATCTCCCTTCAATATTTTTGGTGTTACGATACCTTAATTCCCGCTCTTTGTCAAAGAGAACGTGGTCGGGCAGTCTTTGGCCCACAGCTGCTATATGCGATGCTGTATGTTGTGGTCGAGGAGCTGATTCCGGAGACATTGAAATGAGAGCACAGCAATCTCCCAGCCATATATTTTTGCCATGGGTTTTATTCTGATGATGGTTCTTGATGTAGTTCTCGGCGACTGATTTCGTATTTTCTGCAGAATAAAGTCTTTCCAGCCTATCTTCAATTCATTTCTTTCGTTAAGCTGCCGGAGCAAGCGCTGTATCTTCAGCAACTGATTCGTCAGCTGCCGGGAGCTCTTCACTGACTGGTACGTTATCTGTAGACTCGTTCGCACTGACTGCCGACTCATCAGCGCTCGTTTCTCCCCAGGATTCCGGCACGACCTTTGTGACCCCCTCCTTGTAGATCGTGGTAAAGTCATTTTTCATCGAAACGGTCATGAGACCGCTTTTCTCACAATCTTTCGCGAACTTTTCTGCTGTCACGAGATTCCCGTAATCACGATCCAGATCGTCGCAGAGGAGCATGTAGCCTCTGCCGCCGTTCTGGACTGCATACTGGGCCATAGCCAGATCGCCTGAGCTGTTGCCGAAGACTAGAATAGGTGGCTTGCCAATCTCATTCACGATGGAGATGACTTTGGCCATTTTCTGGTTCTTGTCGACGACTTGTCCTTCCAGAAGAACCTGATCGTCCATCTTGTATGTATAGCTTTTGGGCTTCTCATCTCCCTGGCCGGTCGCAGCCATCGAGTATGTACTTCCGATGATCCGCTCTGATGGTATCCACTCATCGAGGGTTCCCTCGATCAGCTCACGGACCATAGCGCGCTCGGAGCCGCTGCTGATGAACACCTTAAAGCCGTGTTCCGCAAGGTATTGTACAAGAGAGATCATAGGCATATAGAAACCCTCTCCGTAGGTCATTCCATCAAAGCCCCAGACCGGCTCCTCCATGAAGCTGCGGATATAATCACGGTACTCGTCCACTGTCATGCCCTTAAAGGAATCGGATAAGCTGGCGGAAGTCGATATGTCCGTATCAGGCTGCGGGAGCCCTTTCATGTAGGCTTCCTCTGATGCTTTCGCATAAGCAAGGAGCTCCGGATCTGCCTTAAATGTGTCATCGTGGAGCACGCGGTGGAGCAGGAGAGTCTCGTCGAAATAGGTAGGGAACAGCTCACCGTAGAGCGTGCCGTCAAAATCAAAGACAGCGATTCGGTCCTCTTCCGGGACGAAAATTTCCGAAGACTCGTTCGAAACTGCACCTATATAGGAGACGATAGACTTCATTACCTCTGAGTCTTCGGTCCAATATGGGATGACAGTTTCATCTGTCTTTGCGGCAGCGCCGGTTTTTTCGGAAGCATCGCCGGGCTCCGTGACAGCTTCCGATGATTGAGCCGAAGCAGTCTGTTCGCCGGCTTCCGGGGTGGAAGCAGCCACGTTCTGGTCGGTATTGCTCGGGGTTCCCTGTGGAACGCTGCCCGCCTGCCCGCAGGCTGTGAATATGATCATACAGATGGATAAAAGTGCTGTCAGTCTTTTTTTCATGATTGGCCTCCATATTTTCAATTGGCAGTCGTCAGAATCTTTTTACATATCTTGGTTTTCGATACCTTAATATATGCTATTATAACATGTCAAAAGAATTGTCGCCAACACCGAGCTCCCCAGGACCTCGTGCGCCCCCTCCACCGCCGCTGTCTCGAGGATTCAGCCCTTCCGGCTGCCTTGACCCTTGAACCAACAGTGCAAAATCAAAAAGCCGGCCCGATGCCTAAAAAAATCTTTAAGCACGGGCCGTCATTACTATCTGTAGAAGGACTGATGTTTCACACAAACAATGCCGCGATCCTCGCTGTCCACTTCAGCGAGTGAGACTCCCTGTAAGTCGTACTGAGTGCCATGACGCACGGAATATTAAACGTGCACGCGCACATGAAAGCAAGCGCCTCCGCCTTGCTGACGGCATCCGTCATTGTCTGGCTGAGCACGGCCTTATCCGTTGTCACAGACAGATGTCATGCTGACACATATTCTTCATCATCTGAAAGACGATCACAGGCGCTACCAGCGAATTTTTTCCTGTGAAAGTGCAGACCTCTTCTGGAGATACTTTCAGTCCCAGTTTCGTATTCTGATAGAAAAAAGCGGCGCAGGAGACCTGGCCGCTGAAAAGAAAGTACCTGAGGATTATTATGTGAATTATTACTGCAGTGCCTACATCGAATCTGTAAAATGGTGGTTCCAGAACGGGCTTGAGATTACCCCGGAAGAGTTAGCCTCCTACTTTAAAAGAGTAATTCAGTGATCGGTCTGCTAAAGCTTTTCACTCGCATTCAACAGCTCTCGGCAGCTCACACCTCCCTCAGCACTACATACACAAGCTCACGTATATGCCCCAGCACCCTGTAGAGCTCTTCCTCTGATGAAAAAGAGAACATCGCAATGCCAACCGGCCGGTTATCCGCGTGAATGCTCTCAATATAGGCGCCCGGTTCCCCGCCGGGTAAAGCATCAAATGAGATAAGAGAATCCCTGATGGAATCATCTATATGCACATGATCAAAGATTCCCGGTATGAAGCTGAATACAGCATAGGTCAGTAAACAGCGTCTCTGCCTTTGTGTGCCTTTAAGCTCCTCGTAGTAGGAGAGGTCCCCGACAGCAGTGGTCACAAGCAGTTTTGAAAAATCCACCCCGCTAAAGAGTTTCAATTCCTTCTGAAAGTAGTATCCTGCCGGCCGAGGATTGATTTCTATGACAAAGAACCTGCCATCATCCGTGAAAAACCCTTCGACGTTAAATTCGCCGAGTCGGGCTCCGGATGCCGTCAGCACACATCTCACAGCAGAATGAAATTCCTCCTCCTCACGGCTGTCCAGAGAAGCGGGGAACACATCGATCGCAGGGCGGAGCGGCTCTTCCGGCAGCCGATAGCACCAGCTGGTCCCGTCCCAGAGAATATCGTCCCCCACAAGAAATATGTCCGCTTCCAGGACCCTCAGAGAGTCCTGCTCAATAAACTCCTCCACGCAGACAGCCCCGTTCCGTGAATAGGACGCAGCTTTTTCAAATGCAGGTATGATGCCTTTCCTGTCATAAAGCTTCGTCATGCCGAAAGAGGAAGAGCACACGGCCGGCTTCACGATGATCGGAAAGCGAAGCTTAGCACACAGGTCTTCCAGGCCTTCACTTGTGTCTGTTTCAAAATACCCCGGGCAGAACACGCCGGCCTTCCTCTGCAGAGAGCGAAAGCGCCCTTTATCCATAAGCGTTCTCACACAGTCCGGGCTGTTACCGGGCAGTCCGAGCTCCCGGGCAATAATCGCTGCCGAAAGGACAGATTTGTCCCACGTTCCCAGCACAGCGTCTATTTTTTCCTTTTTTGCGATTTCAAGCAGCTCTTCTGTCTTATTGCCATCAACTGAATAGAACCGATCCGCATGCGCAAGGGTGCCGTCATCCACTTCCCTGATACACGCGACGGTTTCCATACCGAGCGCCCTTGCAGCCTCCACCGCTCCGACGAGCCGCGGATCCAGCGAAGAAGATATGACCATGATTTTCTTACTCATCTGTTTCCTTTGGCCTCCTCATTTTCAGCGCCTTCTTAATATCTGATGAACTGATCCCCGGAGTCCGTTTCAGGCGGACGACGCACTTTCCGTGCGCGCGGCACCACTCCGTGATGGCATCGAACCGCTCGCCGATATGGTCCTCCCCGAGGGCAAGGACATCAAACTCTGTCTTTTCCATCGCAGCGTCACAGAGAGTGTCGTATACGAACACTTCATCCACAATGCGCAGAGCTTCTATCATCGTGACGCGCTCCTTGGTCGTATAAAGCATCTCCTGCTTTGGTTTGAACCAGGCAACATACTCCCCGTTCTGCACGCCCACGATCAGGTAATCCCCATGTTCCCGGCACTGCCGAAGCAGATTCAGATGTCCGATATGAAAATAATCAAACACACCAAATGTCAGGACCTTTGTCATCACTCATCACACCCCGCGCTGAATTCATCACTGATCCGGGAAAGTGCCATATACATCGGATCATAGACTCGTATATCGCTGCACAGATCCCGATATTTCTCATACAGGATCGGAAGTTCTGTACACCCGAGCACGCACGCGCTGCCCCTATGCATGAGCTTGGCAAATGCCGCGCGGACCGCATCACTGTACCGATCCCTCTTGACAGCCTCTATGCAATCCCGAAGATACGTATATTCCTCTTTTTCCGGCGCCCCGCACCGGATTCCGCGCGCGCTGCAGGCTTCCTGATAGATTCCGGAATCTATAGTTCCCTCGGAAGCCAGAAGGAACACTTCTCTCTCATCATTTTCACGCAGTCCTTCCGCGCAGACTTCAATAATGTTAACGATTTTTCCCTCCGCCTCCGGAACCTGCTTCATAATATCCGGAAGAAAAAGATGGGCAGTGTTACATGCCAGCAAAATTCTGTTGCAGCCGCTCTTTTCGAGATTCCTGACAGAATCGGACATCTCACGGGTCAGCTGCTGTCTGTTTTCTCCATACAGTGCAGCCCGGACACGGCTCGGCATGGTACACCTGTTGTCGATGATGATTCTTGGGCGCTCCCACTCCTTCTCCGCGGGGAAAACGGCTGCATACTGCCTGAAGAGATGTATGGTCGCATATGTGCCCATGCCGCCTAACACACCGATTGTACACGATTTGCTATCCATAGCTTCTCCTATGCTAAGATATCCATCTCCTCAAGTATCTTCTCAGCCACGTGAGGGTAATTAACGGCAATATTCTCCCGGGTCCAGTCATCCATGCCGCATTCTTTGGGGTATCTGCCGCCGGCAACATCCGAAATGAAACTGATAATATCCTCCGCGCTCCGGGCAATTCTGTATCGGGTGATCGCCTCATTCATCTGGGTCGTCAGATGCTCCTCCCTGAGGTCCTCGTTGAAGACAAAGCATCCCGGCTTCCCGGTGAACAGCCACTCCACTGTAAAGGAACCGCAGTCATTGATCATCGCGTCGCACTCCGCAAAGAGGTGCAGATATTCTCCGCCATCGGAATACTCTATCCCCGCTGTCCCGAGCTCCTCCAGGTAGTTATCCACCTGCTCCTCCGTCCAGTAATTCCCGTCAGTCAGTCTGTAAAACAGCAGCGGATGCGGCCGGAATACAAAATCGACCTCCGGAAACATCTTCGGAAGTTCCGGGAGCAGTTTATAATATGTCATGAAGTTCGACAGCGGCAGCTCCTCTATGTTCACGGTGTGGTGCGACGTGATAAGGATCTTTTTTCGCTCACCCGCTCTCCCTGATGCAAATCTTGCCAGCGCATCCATTTTGGCATATCCGGTGAGCACCACATTTTTACCCTGAATGATCTGCAGTTTTCTGCAGTCCTCCTGCGAATAGACCGTCTCCGTGAAATATTTCCACACCAGGTTCAGTTCCGGTCCTTTCATTCTGGAATACATCGTGTAATATCCGACGTCATATCCGTAATTGACATAGACCGGCAGAACATTTCTTGTGGCAGCATACTGAATAGAATGCACCTCCTGTGCCATCGCGTCATAAGGATTTGCAAAATAAATAATGTCGAACCGGTCGGTATAATCTATGTACCGGTCGGTCTCAATATTCCAGCCGTCCAACACCGCATCGGCCCCGTAAAGCTTCTCAAAGTACTGTCTAGCCTTTATATATGTCGGTTTCTGGTGTGCATATCCTCTTGATACGTCGGGGATAATTACGACCCTGGGATCCCAGCGCTGCGGTTCCTTCCTCATAAGGCGAAACACGTCATCCATTCCGTACATTGCTGCATTTGACACATAGGCCGCAAAATGAATGACCGGATCTCCGGATCTCCTTTTCCGCTCGATCACTTCTCTGTAATGCTCCGACAGGCTTTCCGCCTGCGCCCTGATACGCTCCCACCTGCCCGGATTCCAGATCCGGTTCTGACGGGTCTCCTCTACAACCTTATCAATCATCTTTGTTTACCCATATACCCTATTCTAACCACAGCTTAAACTCACGATGAGTATCCGAAAACGCAGAGAACCTGTTGAAGCACTCGTGTTTCAATCGATCGAAAAACAGCAGATCTCTTCGATTTTGTACAACTCAGCAAGAAAGCGCTCACCGGAATATGGATTCCATATGACGCCCCCGTCATCATCCAGATACATGACCGGCAGCCAGCGAGCCTGCTCTCCTTCCTTTATGACGGTTCTTATCGCACATGGGTGACCGGCATAAAAGAGTCTTTTCAGAGTCTCCTCCTGATACTCATAAAAGCCGTCGAACTGCATATCCCAGTCTACTGCATTTATATCTTCCACAGATGTGAGTTTCTCTGCCAGCTTCTTCGGCGTATAGGAGGTATCCTCCACAACACCGTAATGCATAAGAAGTGCTGCCACAGCCACTGTAAGACTGTCAACCGCATCAATCTCCGTCTTTTTCCATCTGCGGAACTTCCGATTGCCGTTTGCCCGCACCAGATGTCTGCGAACAATGACATACCCGGCTGCAAATATAAGGCTGATGATAAGCAGCATCTGCATGACACTGTGAATGCCATAAAACTTCAGCAATACTGTCGAAATAGTTGAAAATATCGCTCTTGAGATTTCGCTTCCGGTGGACTGGACAAAAAGGACGTCGATCATCTTATCTTCTTTCAGCCGCTTCAGCATGAAATCATATATGCTGAAACGAAACGGGTCGAAAACAATCACCCGTATCAGAGAAGCGGAAACGGCCAATAAAATGCCGGCATATCCACTTCCCCATTTGCTCAGTACTCCGAAAACAGAGATCAGGACAACGCCGACCACGACAAAGGAAATCCCTATCTCCTGATTGATTTTTATGTTTCTGCCGGCATATATCAGGAGATTACTCGCTATTTTAACAATCCTGCTCGCCATGAGGACCATGGAAAAAAGAAAAACTGTTCTGCTGCTGTCTGTCACCGCAGAAAGATTATTTTCTATCATTATTTTTAAATAATCCCCTGACACGTAGAAGATCACCATAAACAGAACTGACAGGAACAGGCAGCTGAGTGTCGTCCTGTCAAAGTGCCGGATTTTCATTCCCGGCAGCGCCTCGCGCCGGGTCCTTTGGCTCTCCTTTGTGTCCTCCTCATCATATTTACTGATAAAATATGCAAGAACGCATGAGTTCAGGCAGAAACCGATACAGATGTACATCGGCAGGTTTTTATTTATCTCATACAACCTGCTCATACTGCCAGCCGCAATCAGACTGATGACGGAAAATATGACCCCTGTCATTGACATAAGGCGCATATAATCTACATTTGCAGGATCTCTCTCCGCTGCTTTTTGGGCAATCACCGTTGCCATTTCCTGAAAACTTCCGGCAACCAGATAGATGCTCTGTCCGATAATTGCCACGACAAGAGTACTGCCGAAAGTCAGAAGAAGGGCGGCGGAAAGAAACAGCGCGGCGGAGAGCAGAACACAGCGGGCTGCCCCAAGCTTCTTAGCCAGAGCGTTCGCGGGCATCTTCATGGCTAAAGCCACCCAGAAGGACACGGCGAAAAGCAGTGAGATCTGCGTCATGCTAAATCCGTAATTCATGCTTAAAATGAGCACATCGAACCAGCACCAGAACATCAGATCATCCGATGTCGACTGATACAGGCAAAAAAGTGTTTTATTAAAACGCCTTTTTCGGGAATCTGTCTTACTCATTCCTTATTGCTCTCAATACAAAATAAAAATCGTGGTCTTGTAATAAAAATGAGCTACTTCTTCAAAGCCTTTTTTCTTAAGGACATCCCCATAGACAGGGTTACAGTAAAACACTGTCAGTTTTCTCGGACATTTCCTGAGAGACGCAAGAATCTGATCCATGCACTTTTCAAGAATCTTTTCATCAAACGGATTGTACAGGTAGAATGTATCGTAATTTTCATACAGCGGAAAATCTGCCGCATCCGCCTTATATACCTTTACCTTCCGATGGGATGTTTTTCTCAGGTTTCTTTTGGCTATGCGGCACAAGCCCTCGTCATACTCAATTCCTGCCACTTTGTCGAAACTGAGCCCGCTGAAAAAGAGCAGGACGAAACCCTTCCCACACCCAATATCCAGCACTGAGCTTCCCCTTCCGTTTTGCATATTCCTCCTGATGTATCTCCGAAGGCGCGGAAACGAGAACACAGGAGAAGGGTAGTAAGTATAACGCCCTTCTTTATCCTCCGAACTATCGATCCCTGAGAACTCTGTTCCATGTAAAACATCATAAATCTTCAATGGGACAAGCGAGACAAAATAGGTCAATGTATATAATAAACGAAAGAGCCGCTTTAGATCATGCGCACGATTTTCTCTGAAATTTTTCATAAGTTCATCCGCCGAATATTTCCGCAATATTTCCCCAAAACAAATACTATCTGTCTTTAAAAAAGCATACACATTTTCTGTCGAGGAATCAATATATAAAACCTCCCGACAATCGGTTTAGTTCGATTGCCGGGAGGTTTTCTTACTTTACTCACGTCCTCCAGAAGCCACCCTACATGGCAGGTCTCAAAGAACATATCTTTATCAATCCAGAACTTTAAGCGGCTTCCACAAAAGGTAATCTCCCGAAACCAGATGATACAACCTGCCGCGATATTCTCCGTGAATGCTGTCATTAAATCGGCGGGACCCATGACAATGCGCATAAATCACCTGGTCTGCACCATACTCCTCTGCCATATCGGTAAAGCCGCTCCTCTCCTCCAATATATTCGTCGGAGGATAATGCAGGAACATGATAAACTTCTGATAGCCCTCCGCCTTCGCAAGCTCAAATGATTTTCGAAGGCGCTGCAGTTCACGCCCTACCAACTTTTTCGCATGTGCCTCCGCCTCCTCATCCCAGCCCATGATACGGCCACGGCGATCAATAAAAAAAGGTCCCTCAAAGGTAAATCCTTTGGTTCCGACAAGCGCGTAATCCCGGTATATCTCATAACTGTCCTGCAGAAAGGTCAGCCCCGGCTGATATAATTCATTCAGAAATCCAGTCTTCTTTACATCCCAGAACATATCGTGGTTTCCTCTTGTGAGGATTTTCTGTCCCGGCAGATCTCTGATGTACTGCAGATCCAACTCACATTCCGCAAGGTTCTTCCCCCAGCTGTGGTCCCCGACCAACACCAGAGTATCCTCTTCCGACACAACCTTTGCACAGTTTTTCCGAAATTTTTCCTCGTGATTCTTCCACACCCGGTCGTGAAGCTGCCCCGGCGCCTTAAGTACGGATTGATAATGAAGGTGAAGGTCACCGATTGCATAAAGTGCCATGAAAAACCACCTCCCAGTCATTTGATCATTCTTCAGGTATGCAGACTTCTCCCGGAGAAATTCTCACAGATTGCCGGCATATGGCATACGCCCCGCTTATCATCCAGCATATCTGCCGGTATCTTCAGCAGCGCTCGTTATCTTTATGCTGTCTGCTTCCACGTGACATCCATAATAGGCAGCCTGCACACCTGCCCTCGCTGCCCGAATCAGGGCCTGGCCAAACTCCGGCTGCGTATCATTGTTGGGAAATACCATATGAATTCCATTCATCTGGATCACAAAAGCAATCTGGCAGTGATATCCTTCTTTCGCCGCAGCAGCCAGTTCATCCAAATGTTTCACACCGCGTTCCGTCGGAGCATCCGGAAAGAGTCCAACCCCACGCTCTATGTCTGCTGCCAGTGTACAGCCCTTTACCTCCGTCAGATATTTCTCTCCCTGATCCTCCATATAAAAGTCAAATCTGGAATCACCGTATGTATACTCGGGTTTCACGACGTCATAGTTCTGGCTCATGAGATATTGCTTCATCAGTTCATTCGGCGCAAGGCTGTCGATATTGACCCATTTAAGTCTCTGTTTATATACAGAAATCAGGTCATATGCGGTCTTTCTGCTCAGATTCGCTGATCTCTGAAGTGTGACCTTTGCCTCCGGAACCAGCAGTTCCTTCAGGCGGCCGGTATTCTTTACGTGGACCTTCTCAATATTTCCGTCAATCATGACTTCAGCAACAAAGCGGTTCACCCTGCGCACGAATATGGCCGGAACGGTGTTTTCATATTGGATACTTGCTTCTGGTCTGCTCATTCCAGTTCTTCCAACATCTGTGCCGGGGCTTTTGTTCCAATTTCTAACATTTCTTTTCCTTTCCGCTGTAAAAGCTGCGTTCTCCTTCCGACCTCTATACATTCAATTATAAACAAAAACTTCCCACACCATAGTTCATGGAGAGACCTCATCGAAATTTTGCTTCGCAGGGACGCTCCCGCTCGGCCTCGCTGGCA
>JAZRKZ010000245.1:0-6727 GCA_045646565.1 Lachnospiraceae bacterium | reverse complement strand
CAAGCGGTCTTAGGAAGACAATACAGCTTTGCAACTCCTTGGCTCACAGAACGACATGGCTACGATCCGACTTGAATTAGTGCAACGCGCTAGTCATTATGTTATAATCAATTCCATGAAGTTCGACCGGTTTTGGGACTGTTGCCCTAAAGCTGTTTGAGCGGGGTGCATCATACGCACGCTGACCCAATGCGTATGATGACCGGTATTAGGATCATCTCCCGGTGTGTTGATCTCCGGGTGCTGATACATTAGTAACTTTTGAGTGCTGCAACACAAAAATTCACCACAGGGAGGAGAAAAATTATGGCACTTGATTACAGAAAATGCGCGCAGGAGATCGCCGATAATATCGGTGGCGGCTCAAACGTCGTCTCTGCTGCACATTGCGCGACCAGACTTCGTCTTGTTATCGCAGATAACGGCAAAGTCAACAAGGAAGCCCTTGAGAACGTTGATGGCGTCAAGGGTATGTTCGAGTCCAATGGCCAGCTCCAGCTGATCATCGGTACCGGCACAGTCAACAAAGTTTACGATGAGTTCCTTTCCATCACAGGCGCTTCCGCAGCTTCCAAGGAAGAAGTCAAGGCGGCAGCTGCAGCAAAACAGCCGCTGTACATCAGACTTCTGAAGCCCATCGGCGACGTTTTCGT
Source organism: Lachnospiraceae bacterium (assembly GCA_045646565.1). Taxonomy (GTDB): domain Bacteria; phylum Bacillota; class Clostridia; order Lachnospirales; family Lachnospiraceae; genus Chordicoccus. The sequence continues at coordinate 6,074 of JAZRKZ010000245.1, read as the reverse complement.
CCCGATTCTTCCGGCTATCGTTGCTTCCGGTCTTATGATGGGTCTCGTCGAGGCTCTTGCTAAGATTCCGGGCCTTGGCTTCGGTGAGACTGACTGGTTCGCATTCCTCGATATGGCAGCTAACACAGCGTTCGCTTACCTGCCGGTTATCGTTGCGATCTCTGCAGCCCGCGTCTTCGGCGGCAACATCTTCCTCGGCGCAGTTATCGGTCTTATGATGATCCACTCCGCACTGACCAACGGCTGGGCAGCAGCTGACGGTTATGATGTATGGTATCTGTTCGGACACATCAAGATCACAGATTCCTACACACTTGGTCAGATCAACAAGCTTGGTTATCAGGGCCATGTTATCCCGGTCATGCTGGCAGTTCTCTTCATGAGCAAGATCGAGTCCTGGCTGCATAAGCACGTACCGGAAATGCTCGACCTCTTCATCACTCCGCTGACCACTGTTCTTGTAACAGCTCTTGTAACATTCACTATCATTGGACCGATCTTCTCCGGTCTTGAGACTATGGTTCTTGCCGGCGCTGAGAAGCTGGTTTCCAATCCGATTGGTTCCTGCATCATGGGCGCTATTTACCCGGCAACCGTTGTTATGGGTCTGCACCATATGTACAACGTTATCGAAGCTGGTATGCTTGCTTCCAAGGGTCTTAATACCTGGATGCCGATCGCTTCTGCAGCGAACTTCGCACAGTTCGGCGCCTGCCTTGCAGTAGGTCTTCGTTCCCCGAACCAGAAGACAAAGGCTGTTGCCATTCCGTCTTCTATGTCCGCAGCTCTTGGTATCACAGAGCCGGCTATCTTCGGTGTTAACATGAGATTCTTCAAGCCGTTCGTCGCTGGTATGATCGGTGGCGCTGCCGGCGCGCTTGTTGCCGCATTCATGGGCATCGGTGCTTCCGCATACGGCGTAACAGGTATCCCGGGCTATCTGACAATCAACAACGCTCTGCTTTACACGATCGTTCTTGCAATCTCCGGCGGTCTTGCATTCTTCCTGACAACAGTTATCTTCAAGGAAGAAGAGCCGAAGAAGAAAGCTGCTGCTCCGGCTGCTCCGCTTGTAGACATGGCTTCTCAGCCGGTCGTCATCGAAGTTGGCGCTGACAAGGTCAAGTCTCCGGCAGTCGGAACACTTGTACCGCAGGAGCAGATTCCGGATGCTACATTCGCATCTGGCGTTCTCGGCGCAGGCCTTGGTATCACACCGTCTAAGGGCATCGTTGTTGCACCGATCGACGGCACGATTTCCACAGTTGCTGAGTCCAAGCATGCAATCGGTATCTCCACAGACTCCGGTCTTGAACTGCTCATCCACGTTGGCGTTGACACAGTTCAGATGAACGGCGATGGATTCTCACCGGCAGTTGCTGAAGGCGACACAGTTAAGGCCGGCGACCTCCTTCTGAACTTCGACATCGACAAGATTCATAAGGCTGGCTACGCTGATACAGTCGTATTCCTTCTTACGAACTCCGATGACTACAACGACGTTAAGGTCAACGCATAATTGCTGAAAATGCATAATTGCTGAAAAACACGAGGGCTGCCGCGTATGCGGCAGTCCTTTTGTGCTCAGCAAAGGCAGACTGACGTGTACCTGAACCGGCTGGCGACTTTCTACAATGTGAAATTTCCGTAAACAGCGGAACAGAGACGGAATATGTGGTATACTATAAAGGAGAATGTCCCGATTCTATATGAAGCGGACTGAACTTGAATGTGAGGCTGTGACACTATAATACGAGGGTAGGAAAAGCGTATTGAAAAGAATATTAGCGGTGCTCCTCGTCGCTCTCATGACAGTGACGACGGGATGCGGAAAACAAGCGGAAGAACCACCGAAAACGGAAAGTACTTCTGCAGCGGATAAAACAGAGGAAGAACTCAGAGATGAGCGTGAACTGGCGCAGATAGCGGAATCAGAGCTCGCTGAGCCGAAAAAGGTGGCGGCGTTGTCTGCAAATACAGCCGTCATGTGGGAGCTGGCCGGAGGAGAAGTCTCTGTCGGCGTGGAAGAAGTCAGCGGCGTGCCGAAGGACAGTATCTGCGGGACGGAGGCGGAGCCGGATATCGAGGCAGTTCTGCTTCTGGAACCGGACCTGGTCCTGGTCGATAAGAAGGCGGAGAATTACGACGAGACGATTTCTTATCTTGATATGACGGAAGACGCGCCTCCCTACATATTGGTCGATATTCACAGTTTCGACGATTATGCGGACCGCATGCTGGAGATGGCGAAATATACAAAGGACACAGAAGCCTACAACGCACATGTCATTGGCGTGCGCAGGAAAAACACGGAGGTGATCACCCGGGGCAGGGATGCTCTTTCGGTGCTCCTTCAGACGATGCCGCTGCCGGAGGGCGGACTGTCTGATGAATCGATGGTTGATGAGTCGGATATAGCGAAGACGGACAGTTCGGTTGCGGGAACGACGGTTTCCGGCACGGAATCGGGTACGGATTCTTCCGCGGAATCTGCACCGGTCGATCCGGATCCGGTCGCGGAGAAACGCGGGGCGGTCACCGTTCTGCTTCTTCGGGTCGATAAAGAAAGCTGCACGATTCAGGGCAGTTATGATTATATCTCGAATATGCTGGCGGATTTCGGTCTTCTCAATGTGAACCCGGGCTATGAGCCTGTCACTGTGCCGGATGGCACGCAGGATGCCGAGGCGGAATTAGATGAAATCCTGAAGCGGAACCCGGATTTCATATTTATAGTTTTTGAAGGCAGGGAAAAGGATTCGGAAAAGACATACGAAAAAATCTGTGAGTCGAAGGAATTCTGGAAGGAAATGACGGCGGTGAAGAACAGACATGTGTATACGCTGCCGCAGAGTACATTTGTAAACCCGCCCAATGAGCAGTGGGATCTTGCGTATGAGTATCTCTATCAGACGATGTTTGTGATGTAATGAAAATGAGCATGTGGGTGCCCGGATGCTCACCGCCAAAACACAGTTGGTTCTGCTACGATAATCGAATGGGGGATTTATGAAGAAAGCAGCAATCTTTGATATGGACGGTCTCATGTTTGACACAGAGAGGATCTGGAAGGAGAACTGGATCCGATACGCAGCGAAGTATGGCTTTGAGCCGGAACCGGGTTTTCCGAAGGAGGTCTGTGGGACCAGTGGTGAGAATACGCTGAACGTGATACGGAAGTTCTATCCGGGTATTGACGCGGCAGCCTACCGGGCGGATGTGCGTGCGGGGGTCAGCGCGGCGACGAAGGATTCCGTACCGGAGAAGGAAGGACTGCACGAGATCGTCGACTTTTTCCGTGAAAACGGCGTGAAGATCGCGGTCGCGTCGAGCAGTCAGATGTCGAAGATTGAGCATTTGCTCGGGCTTTCCGGCCTTAAGGATTCATTTGATTTTGTGATATCTGGCGAGAGCCTGACAAGGGGAAAACCTGCGCCTGATATTTTCCTCATTGCGGCGGAGCGTATTGGCGTTGATCCGTCGGACTGCTATGTTCTCGAAGACGGTATGAACGGTCTTCTGGCAGGCATCGCCGCCGGCTGCGCGACGATCATGGTCGTTGATCTCACAGAGCCGAACGATATGCTGCGGGATTCCTGCGTCGGTATTTATCATTCTCTGCTCGAAGTAAGGGACGCCATAGCGGCGGGAGAGATATAGTAAACAGCTGATTTCGAAAATCTTTATGAGCGAAGTGTTGCGCAAGCATTAAACTATTTTACTTAGGGGGTGACGATAAGTGGCTGAAATATTCACATTCATTGTAAACGGGCGTGAATGTACGACCTCTGTAGACAAAAAGCTTCTTCGGTATCTGAGAGATGACCTGCATCTTCACTCGGTCAAGGACGGATGCTCTGAGGGAGCCTGCGGCACCTGCACGGTCGTGATTGACGGAAAAGCGACAAAAGCCTGCTGCATTACGACGAAAAAGGCGGCGGGCAAGAACATTGTCACGGTCGAAGGACTCAGCGATTTTGAAAAGGAAGCCTTCGTGTATGCATTTGGCGTAAAGGGTGCGGTCCAGTGCGGTTTCTGTACGCCGGGCATGGTCATGTCGGCCAAGGCTCTGCTCGATAAAACTCCGGATCCCACGGAGGACGAGATCAAGAACGCGATCCGCGGCAATATATGCAGATGCACGGGCTACAAGAAGATCATTGAAGCCATCATGCTCACGGGTGCGATTCTGCGAGGCGATGAGAAGATCGACCCGGAGCTCGAGGCAGGCGATAGTTTCGGCGTAGGCAAGCCCGGATTCCGTGTCGACGTACGTCCGAAAGTACTCGGCTACGGCGAGTATCCCGACGACATCGAGATGGAGGGAATGGTCCATGCATCAGCAGTGCGGTCGAAATATCCGAGAGCCCGCGTGCTCAGCATCGACGTTGCGGAAGCGCTGGCAGTGGACGGCGTGCTCGGCGTGCTGACGGCGGCGGATGTTCCGAACAACAAGGTCGGACATATCCAGCAGGATTGGGATGTCATGATTGCTGTGGGCGACATCACCCGCTGCGTCGGAGATGCGATCTGTCTTGTTGTGTCTGCAAATGAATCCACCCTCGAAGAAGCCAAATCCAAAGTTAAGATTGAATATGAAGTGCTTGAACCGGTCAGGAACTGCGAGGAGGCGGCCGCCGAGGGCGCTCCGCTCGTTCACTCGGCGGGTAATCTCTGCCAGAGCCGTCACGTGACCCGCGGCGATGCGAAGAAGGCTCTTGCGGAGTCGGCGTTCACGGTGACAGAGTCGTTCGATACGCCGTTCACGGAGCATGCGTTCCTGGAGCCCGAGTGCGCGGTCGCGCTGCCCTATAAGGACGGCGTGAAGATCTACAGTGCGGACCAGGGCGCTTATGACACCCGGAAGGAATGCGCCATCATGTTCGGCTGGGATCCGGCGCGCGTCGTAGTTGAAAATAAACTGATCGGCGGCGGGTTCGGCGGCAAGGAAGATGTATCCGTTCAGCACCTTGCGGCTCTGGCGGCATGGAAGTTCGGTCTGCCGGTCAAATGCAAGCTGAGCAGGAAGGATTCGATCAACTTCCATCCGAAACGCCATGCGATGAAGGGAACATTTACCCTCGGCTGCGATGAGAATGGTATTTTCACAGGCCTTGACTGCGATATCTATTTCGATACAGGCGCTTACGCGTCGCTGTGCGGCCCGGTCCTCGAGCGTGCGTGCACGCATTCGGTTGGACCGTACTGCTATCAGAACACAGATATCCGCGGCTACGGATATTATACAAATAACCCGCCGGCAGGTGCGTTCAGAGGATTCGGCGTCTGCCAGAGTGAATTTGCCCTTGAGACGATCATCGATCTTCTGGCGGAGAAGGTCGGACTTGACCCGTGGGAGATCCGTTTCCGCAACGCGATCGAACCGGGCAAGGTATTGCCGAACGGCCAGATCGCTGACCAGTCCACCGCACTGAAAGAGACTCTTCTCGCCGTCAAGGATGTCTATTACGCGAACAAGGATCATGCGGGTCTTGCGTGCGCCATGAAGAACGCCGGCGTCGGCGTCGGTCTTCCGGACAAGGGCCGGGCGAGGATCGCAGTCGAGAACGGAAAGGTCCGCCTCTACACCGCGGCGTCCGATATCGGTCAGGGAAGCACGACCGTCATGATCCAGTATATTGCTGAGGTGACCGGTCTGCCGTTGAAGGACATCATCTACAGCGAGTGCAGCACGGAGAATTCCCCGGATTCGGGTACGACTTCCGGTTCGCGTCAGACGCTGATCACGGGCGAGGCTGTCCGCGGTGCTTCGGCGGACCTTAAGGCGGCGCTTGACGAGGCCGGCGGCGATCTTGCCGCGCTCGAGGGAAGAGAATTCTTCTATGAGTACTTCGAGCCGACGGATAAGCTGGGCGCGGATAAACCGTTCCCGAAGAGCCATATTGCATACGGATACGCAACGCATCTGGTCGTCCTTGGCGATGACGGAAAGGTGAAGGAGGTCTACGCCGCGCACGATTCCGGCAAGGTCGTCAATCCGATCTCCATTCAAGGACAGATCGAGGGCGGCGTCCTGATGGGCATGGGCTACGCGCTGACGGAAGATTTCCCGC
>JAZRKZ010000244.1:0-8282 GCA_045646565.1 Lachnospiraceae bacterium | reverse complement strand
CTGGAGGATCCGAAGACCGGCAACAAGCTGATGGCCCGAACGACGCTGATCGCCAACACGTCCAATATGCCGGTGGCGGCCCGCGAGGCTTCCATCTACACCGGGGTCACGCTGGCGGAATACTACCGGGATATGGGCTATGACGTGGCTATCATGGCAGATTCGACTTCCCGCTGGGCGGAAGCGCTGCGCGAACTGTCCGGTCGTATGGAGGAGATGCCGGCGGAGGAAGGCTTCCCGGCCTATCTGGCTTCCCGTCTTGCGGCTTTTTATGAGCGTGCGGGCGAGATGACAACGCTGTCCGGCGCGACGGGGTCCGTGTCGATCATCGGCGCGGTGTCCCCGCAGGGCGGAGACTTCTCGGAGCCGGTCACAATGAATACAAAGAGATTTGTCCGGTTTTTCTGGGGTCTTGATAAGGAGCTTGCATACGCCCGCCACTATCCGGCGATCAACTGGATGGAGAGCTACAGCGAGTACGGCATGGATTTTTCGGCCTGGTATAAGAATAACGTCGATCCGAAGTTCCTGGAATACCGCACGCGTATCGTTGCGCTGCTTTCCGCGGAGGATAAGCTCATGGAGACGGTCAAGCTGATCGGATCCGATGTCCTGCCGGATGACCAGAAGCTGACGCTCGAGATCGCCCGGGTCATCCGCCTCGGTTTTCTGCAGCAGAACGCATTCCACGCGGAGGATCAGAACGTGCCTCTCATAAAGCAGTTCAGGATGATGGAGACGATTCTGTACCTTTACGACAACGCAAGGAAGCTTGTCGCGGAGGGACATCCGATGTCTGTCCTTCGGCAGGATACGATATTTGAAAAAGTCATCGCGATCAAGTATGATGTGCCGAATAACAGGCTGGATCTCTTCGATGAGTACAAAAAGATGATCGACGAGTTCTACCTGAATGTACTCAGGCGAAACGCATAAGGGGGATTTGTATGTCAATTGAATATCTTGGTCTTGGCGAAATAAACGGCCCTCTGGTCGTCCTTGAAGGTCTCAGGGGAGCCGCTTATGATGAGATCGTCGAATTCCGTATGGAAGACGGCACAAAGCGGATCGGCCGGATCATCGAGTGCTACGCGGACAGAGCCGTTATTCAGGTGTTCGAGGGAACGGACGGCATGTCGCTCCGGAACACGAGGACCGTTCTGACCGGCCATCCGATGGAGATCGCGCTGTCCGCGGATATCCTCGGCCGGACCTTTGACGGCATCGGCCGCCCGATCGACGGTCTGGGACCGATCGCCGCCGCGGTACGCGTCGACGTGAATGGCATGCCGCTCAATCCGTGCCGGCGCGAGTACCCGCGAAATTATATCAATACGGGCGTTTCCGCGATCGATACGCTGACGACACTGATCCGCGGACAGAAGCTGCCGATTTTCTCGGGCAACGGTCTGCCGCACAATGAGCTGGCAGCCCAGCTGGTCCTGCAGTCGAGCCTCGGCGGGGAAGGGAATGAGCGGTTCGGCGTTGTATTTGCAGCGATGGGCGTCAAATATGACGTCGCCGAGTATTTCCGCCGTACATTCGAGGAGAGCGGCGTGGCCGACCACGTCACCATGTTCCTTAATCTTGCAAATGATCCCGTCGTCGAGCGCATCATCACCCCCCGGGTGGCCCTTACGGCCGCGGAATATCTCGCGTATGAGAAGCACATGCATATCCTGGTCATCATGACGGATATGACGTCCTACTGTGAAGCCCTGCGCGAAGTCTCTTCTTCCAAGGGAGAAATCCCGTCGAGGAAAGGCTATCCCGGCTATCTGTATTCCGACCTTGCGGCCATGTACGAGAGAGCGGGTATCGTCGCGGGCGAGGAGGGCTCTGTCACGCAGATCCCGATCCTGACGATGCCGAATGACGACATTACCCACCCGATCCCTGACCTGACAGGCTACATCACGGAAGGTCAGATCGTTCTGGACCGCGCTCTGAACGGCCAGGGAGTTTACCCGCCGATCGCCGTTCTGCCGTCGCTGTCCCGTCTCATGAAGGACGGTATCGGCGCGAAGTATACGCGGGAGGACCATCAGGCGGTCGCCAATCAGCTGTTCTCGTCCTACGCCAGGGTCACGGACGCCAGATCGCTCGCGTCGGTCATCGGTGAGGATGAGCTGTCGGACGTCGACAAGAAATATCTGAAATTCGGCGAGGCCTTCGAGCGGGAGTTCGTCGGCCAGGGACATTATGAGAACCGGCCGGTCACGGAATCGCTCGATATCGGATGGCGGCTTCTTGGCATCCTGCCGAAGTCGGAACTTGACAGAGTCGATTCGGCGATCCTTGATAAGTATTATGTGGAGAAGAAGTGAGACGGGTTCGTAAGAAGGAGGAACGGATATGGATCCAAATGAGGTCCCGACAAAAGGAAACCTGATGCGGGCGAGGAATTCGCTGAAGCTTGCGCGGCAGGGATATGACCTGATGGACAAGAAGAGAAATATCCTGATCCGGGAACTCGTTGCCTATACGCAGCAGGCCAGAGAGATCCAGGAGATCATCGACGAGACCTATCGATACGCGTACGCCTGCCTGCAGAAGGCAAGTATGCAGATGGGAATCGACACCGTCCAGACGATTGCCGAGACACTTCCGGTCGATGAATCGATCGAGGTAAAGATACGGAGCGTCATGGGCACGGAGATACCGCTTATTCGGTACGATGCGGAGCAGAGCCTGAGGCCTGCCTACGCGTTCTATAAGACCCGCGACTCGCTGGATGAAGCCAGAGCGGCGTTCGCCAGGGTGAAAGATCTGACCGTGAAGCTCGCGCAGGTCGAGACCGCGGCCTACCGACTCGCAGCCAACATCCAGAAGACCCAGAAGCGCGCGAACGCGCTGAAGAATATCACGATTCCCCGCTACGAGGAGCTGACCCGGTCGATTGGCGCGGCCCTCGAGGAGAAAGAGCGCGAGGAGTTCACGCGGCTCAAAGTCATCAAGAAGCAGAAGCTGAAAAAGCAGCGTGCTTTTTAATCTTCCCGGGCGGCGGACCGCCGCCCCAGGGGACAGTTCACATAACGTTCTGTACAGGGGTATTTGCAAAAAAGTCAAAATTCGGCACTTTGCCGAATTTTGACCCTGGGTTTTAACGTGTTAAAGTTGACGGCAGGTTTATTGCCACCGTGCTTATCCACATGGAAATTATCCACAAAAGCCAAAAAATCTGAGTTAATCACAATTTTATCCACATTATCCACCGTTTTTAGTGTGGTTTCTTACGTTAACCACACTTTGTCAAGCAGAACATTTATTTTGTGGATTTTTTCAGGTGACATAATGAGTTTCCCGGAAAACGGAACATTACGTCAACACAGCGCGTGCTGAAATCTATGCACCGGTGTGGATGAAGGAGACAAGAACCTGATTTTTCCGCCGCCGGCGCATAATAAGAGAACGTTGGAGCATTTATCTCTTTAATGGGTTTCCGTCTCCATCCGTGCTGATCGTCCCGATAAGGATCAGAATGAACTCCACGAAGGCCCAGATACCGGCGACCGCCCCGGACATGCCGAGAGTAAGGAAGGAAAAGAGCGTGAGGGCCAGCTGGATCATAGCCTTTTTCCTGTAGCCCAGGTAGAAGTTATGAGCGCCGAAGGCGCCGAAGAAGAATGCGAGCAGCGCGGCAAAGATATAGTTCCGGTCGCTGTACCGCATGCCGTAGGCGTTGAAATCGTTTATGGTATGCTGCGGGCCTTTCATGAACTGATCCGGCTGATCGTAGAACGACTGGTCGGCGTATCCTTGCGAACTCTGATCGATGGTCTGGGCGTTTTGCTCACGGAAGCGGTCCGTGTCAACATGATCTCTCCAGTCGATAGAAGTTTTCTTGTACTCTTCGGCTGCGGAGGGACGCGCGAGTTCATCCTCAGCCGCCCGGATCGTATCGTCGCTGTAGCCGAAATCCGGGATTGCCTGCTCAAAGCCGAAATCCGCGGCTGCCTGCTCAAAGCCGTAACCGGCTCTTTCGAAGTTATGACCGGTCTTCTCAAAATTGTAATCGGTTTTCAGGGGGTCTTCTTCCGGCAGATACGCAAAGGCCTGCCCGCCTGTTTCAAGTTCGCTTTTATATTGATTCTGTACCTTGATCTTGACCGGCGTTCCGCACTCCGGGCAGAATTTTCCGCCGCCCGTCAGTTCGGCGCCGCAGTTTTCACAATACATAGCTTTACCTCCAGATAGCATTAGTCACAGATATTCTATCATAAGATATTGTATTCCGCGATATTTTTGTACGGCGGCGAATGGCTAATTGTCGAAATAATTTCCCGAAATTTCGTCATTGTGTACATTGCAAATGTATAATGCCCAGAATAAAATAACATTTATAGGATGACTTAGGGGAATAATCAGATGACGATTGCTGAAGTTCTGGATGTTTTTTATGACCTCTTCGGGAACGAAGGGGATATTGGTACGTTTTTCGCTCCCGCACGTCTGTCCCTTATCGGGCAGCACACGGATTACAATGGGGGACACTGCTTCCCCTGCGCCATCACGCTCGGTATCTACGGAGCCATCAGGCTTCGCGCGGATCAGCAGATCCGGATGTTCTCGATCAACTTTGACGATCAGGGAATCGTTGAGGATACGATTTATGATCTGAAGCCGCTCGTTCGCGAGAACTGGGGCTCTTATATCAAGGCAATGATCTGGGTGTTCAGGGAGAGCGGATATCATATTGAACGTGGATTTGACCTTGTGGTCGGCGGAGATATTCCCTTCGGGGCGGCGCTGGCCTCTTCGGCCGCGCTCGAATCGCTGGCAGGAGTCATGCTTCGCGATATGTACGAGTTCACGGATATAACCAATGTCGATATCGCCAAGATGGGCCAGATCGCTGAGAGCGATTATATCGGCTATTACAGCAGCATCATGGATCACTTTGCCTGTATGATGGGCATTGAGGATCATGCGATCTATTTCGACGCGAAGAATATGCGCTACGAGTATCCGCCGTTCAAGCTCGGCGACGCAAAGCTCGTGATCGTATACAGTCAGGTCGAGCATGTACCGGACCGGAACATGCATGCGGCCCGCCGGGCAGAATGCGCCAGAGCCCTGAAAAGACTCAAGCAGAACGTGCATATTAATTATCTCTGCGACCTCTCGATCGACCGGTTCGAGACATTTAAGGACATACTGATGGACGACCTGCTGGTCAAGCGCACAAGGCATGTGGTCTATGAGAACCAGCGCACGATCCAGGCTGTCTCCGCTCTCCGCGCGCATAACATTAAAAAGTTCGGCCGTCTGATGTACGCCTCCCACCTGTCCCTCCGCGACGACTACGAGGTGACATGCGAGGAGATCGATTACCTGGTCGATACGGCGATGGAAATCGATGGCGTGATCGGAAGCCGCATGATCGGCAGCGGTCTCGGAGGGTCGACCGTGAATATCGTGAAGGAGGCCGCGATCCCGAATTTCATGGCGACGATCAGCCGGGAGTACAAGAAAAAGACCGGTCTGTCGGTCGACTTTTACGGGGCCTGGCCCGCCGAGGGGGCGCGAGCGATTTTGCCATAAAGATGAACGATTTAAAGGTGGTGGAAACACCACCTTTTATTATATACTAATAGTGGCCCGCCAGGGTCCGCGCCGACTGTGTGAACAGGGAGAGGACGGAATGCGGAGCGGGACGGCCGGCAGACGCATAAGCCGGCTGAGATTTTGACCTGTCGCAAGACATTTTCAAAGAGAAAGAAGGCAGACATATGCTCAGCACATCGATCAAAAAACTGATAACGTACGGCCTTGAAACCGGTCTTCTTCCGGCAAATGAAGTCTATTACGCAACAAATCTTCTGCTGGACTGCTTTAACGAGGAGTATTATGAGGAGACGGACGAGACATATGCACAGGTAGACCTTGAGAGCACGCTCGCGGAACTGCTGGATGAGGCGATCGCCCGCGGAATCATCGAGGACGGTATTGCGTCGCGGGATCTCTTTGACACAAGGCTTATGAACTGTCTGACGCCGCGCCCGGCGCAGGTCCAGCAGACATTCTGGAGTTTATATGAAAAGTCGCCGAAGGAGGCGACGGACTGGTTCTACAAGTTCAGCCAGGATACCGACTATATCCGCCGCTACCGCGCGAAGAAGGACCTCCGCTGGAAAGTGGCCACCGATTACGGCGACATCGATATCACGATCAATCTGGCCAAGCCGGAAAAGGATCCGAAGGCGATCGCCGCGGCCGGCAGGGCCAAGTCGGTCAAGTATCCGAAATGCCTTCTCTGCGCGCAGAATGAGGGCTACGCCGGTACACTGACGCATCCGGCCCGCGAGAACCACCGCATCATCCCCATCACGATCAACGATACGCTGTGGGGTCTGCAGTACAGCCCGTACGGCTACTACAACGAGCACTGCATCGCCTTTAATTTTGAGCATGTGCCGATGGCGATCAACCACGCCGCCTTCTGCAAGCTGTTCGACTTCGTCCGCCAGTTCCCGCACTATTTCCTGGGCTCGAACGCGGACCTGCCGATCGTCGGAGGATCGATCCTTTCGCATGATCATTTCCAGGGCGGGTGCTATACATTTGCAATGGCCAAAGCAGGCATCGAGATCCCGTTCACGGTGCCCGGCTTTGAGGACGTTGAGAGCGGTATCGTCAAGTGGCCGCTGTCCGTCTTCCGCATCCGGAGCGAGAGCATTGACCGCCTGGTCGAACTTGCGGACCACGTGCTTGCAGCCTGGAGAGAGTATACGGACAAGGATGCGTATGTATATGCGTATACAGACGGCGTTCCCCACAACACGATCACTCCGATCGCCCGCATCGCGGACGGAAAGTACGAGCTGGACCTGACGCTCAGAAATAATATCACGACGGAAGAACGTCCGCTCGGCGTCTACCATCCGAGACCAGCCTACCACCACATCAAGAAAGAGAACATCGGTCTCATTGAAGTCATGGGACTTGCGGTCCTGCCGTCCCGTCTGAAGGCGGAGATGAGCGTCCTCGGAACGCTGCTTGCGGAAAAGAGGGCAGCGGGTCTTTCGGATGAGGAGATCACGGCAGCTGTCGCGGCAGATGAGAACTTAAGCAAGCATGCGGACTGGGTCGGAGAGACGATCCTGCCGAAATATAAGGAGATCACCGCCGACAACATTACCGGGATCATAAGAGAAGAGATCGGCCATGTCTTTACGGGCGTTCTTGAGGACGCCGGCGTATACAAGTGGACGGAAGAAGGCCACAAAGCGTTCCTTAAATTCCTTAGAACACTGTAAGAAATCACCGGCCGGGAGCCGGGCGGCATAAAGAACAGAAAACGGAGGTTTATCAATGAGAATTCTTGTTACAGGCGGCACCGGATTTATCGGAAGCCATACATGTATTGAACTTATAAATGCAGGTTATGATGTTGTCATCGCGGACAATCTGTATAATTCCAAAGAGCTCGTGGTTGACCGCATTGAAGAGCTGGCGGGTGCGCGCCCGGCCTTCTACAATGTCGATGTGACGGACAGGGAAGCCATGAACGCTCTGTTCGACGCCGAGAAGATCGACGCAGTCATTCACTTTGCCGGCTACAAGGCAGTCGGCGAGTCCACGAGAAAGCCGATCGAGTATTATCAGAACAATATCGGCTCCACGCTCGTTCTCTGCGACGTCATGAGAAACCATGGAGTGAAGAAGATCGTGTTCTCATCCTCCGCAACTGTCTACGGAGATCCGGCTTTCATCCCGATCACGGAAGAGTGCCCGATGGGCGAGCGCACGAATCCGTACGGAGAGACCAAGGCGATGCAGGAGCGCATCCTGACAGATATCTGGAGAAGCGACAACGAGTGGCAGGTCATGCTGCTCCGCTACTTCAACCCGATCGGCGCACACGCAAGCGGCCGCATCGGCGGGGACCCGAAGGGGATCCCGAACAACCTGCTTCCGTATGTCGCCCAGGTCGCGACAGGCAAGCTGGAGAAGGTCCATGTCTTCGGCGACGACTATGACACGCCGGACGGCACGGGCGTCCGCGACTATATTCATGTGGTGGATCTGGCCAGGGGCCATGTCGCGGCGATCAAGGGTATGGAGACCCTGCCGGGCGTTCAGATCTTCAACCCCGGTACCGGCAAGGGCTACAGCGTACTTGACATCATAATGGCTTTCTCCCCCGCCTGCGGAAAGGATCTGCCGTATGTGATCGACCCGAGAAGACCGGGCGACGTTGCGACCTGCTATTCGGATCCGACAAAGGCCCGCGAGGTGCTCGGCTGGGTCGCCGAGAAGAATCTCGAGGATATGTGCAG
>JAZRKZ010000243.1:0-2160 GCA_045646565.1 Lachnospiraceae bacterium | reverse complement strand
GACAAAAAGGCGGCCCCCGCACACACCGAACGCACCACGTTCTTTTTTTTGGGCGTCGGCCTCTGATTCATGTTCATATTTAATTAAATGCGGAGAACCCACTGACTTTCTCTATGACATCCGGTTCGTATTTCCCGCGGTGCTCTTCGCCTGGTTGATGCTCCGCTGCAGTTCATTGCTCTCCCGCCTCTTCTCAAGCTTGTTGACGATCCATGCGCGGTACATATAGGTCAAAATAGCGGCGAGCGGAATCGAAATGACCACTCCGAGGATACCGAAGATCCTCCCGAAGACAATGATGGCGACAAGGACCCATACTGCGGGAACTCCCAGGGAATCGCCGAACATCCGGGGCTTCAGGATATATCCGTCTACCGCCTGCATCAGGAATGTGAAAATGAGGAACCAGAGCGCGTACCACGGGTTGACGAGAACGAGGATAAAGGCGCCGATCGCACCGCCCACAAAGGGGCCGAATGTAGGCACGAGATTGGCCACGCCGACAACGACGGAGAGCAGGACGACGTAAGGCATTCCCGTCACCTTCATAAAGATGGCGTTGGAGATTCCGATGATCACGCCGTCCAGAAGATCAAAAATGATATAGCGGATCAGAATGTTGTGGCATCGTTTCAGAAAATCAATTGCCGCCGGATAGACGTTGACGGAAAGGACCGCCTGAAGAAGAAATTTGAAGCCGGACTTGATGCGCTCTTTTGACGTCAGGAAATAGACGGCAAGGATGAACGCGATCACGGATTCAAAGATCCCCATAGTCAGGTTGATCGAGGTGTTGAGTATATGGTTGACGTTCTTGGGGAGCAGGGAACGGATCGCGTCGAGGAGATCTCCGCTGGACGCGATCAGGCCGGAAATATCGATGTTCAGGTTGGAAGCTGCCGCCTGCAGGCGCTGCAGGACGACTTGCAGGGAGCGGGCGTAGATCTCGAAATTGCCCGCGAAAGTCATAATGCTGCTTATGACCTGCGGGATCAGCGCCACCAGAAGGATAATGACGACGAAGAAAAAAGACAAAAGGGCACAGACTGACGAAAGATCGTGCCGGGCCCGCTCGGAGCGGATCCTGCCGAAAACATAGTTCTCGAACATCCCCGCCAGAGGGTTCAGGACGTACGCGATGATCGCCGCCATCACGATCGGGGAAATAAGAGTCCCCAGGCTGTGCAGTCCCCTGCCGATCACGTCCAGATGCGTGAGAATGACAAAAAGGACCACTGCCGAGCATGTCGCGATCGTATAGGCGATCCACGGAGTATTGAGATGGTTTTTATTGAATTTCATGGCGCGGCGACCTCTCCGAAAAAAATGTCATGGTGACCTGTTTTCATTATACAACAGGTGTGTCCGCGTAAAAGAAGATTTTTTCTGCCCTATTCTCTGACGGCGGCAGAAAAATGGCGTATAATGGGGGAAGAAGTATACCGCAGGGACGGACTGCGGGGACAGTCCCCGAAAGCCCCCGCGGCAGTCCCCGGGGACCACCGGTAAATTCCCCCGCGGTCCGGGTGGCTCGACCCTGTAAGACCTGAAAAGACCAAAATCCGGAAGGAGATACCTATGAATAATACTGAGAGCAGACGGATCGGAGGCCTCGGCTGGGCCGTGATCGCCGCGAGCGTCGCAATACTGTTTACCTGCGGTTTCCTGACCGCGCTCGTGGGCATTGACTATGAGCCGCACGAGCTGATCGCGCTGAGCCTGACACCATCGGATCCCGTCGGACTCTTTAAAGCGCACCCGGAACCGTTCTGGCATCTTCTGACCTATCTTGTGGTCACCGTTTTCCACTGCAGGGTGGAGATCGCGGCCGGCATCGTCTCGGGACTTCTGATCGTGGCCACTTACGTCATTGCCTACTGCGCCATCCGCAGGACCGTGCCGGGCCTGGAATCCCATGAGGCCGCCGGGCTCGATCTGGTGCTCCATCTGGCAGGCCCCATCTATGCATGGTTCTTCAATAAGACGCCGTATCTGGGACAGGGCTCGCCCAACATCTGGCATAATCCCACCTCGATCGCGGTAAGGCCGATCGCCCTCCTGATCTTCGTCCTGGTCTCCTCGATGATCATCAAAGCCCGCAGCGAGGACTTCGAGCACGGGATCCCGGCCGGCACTGCCGTCCTGACAGGGCTGCTCCTG
>JAZRKZ010000242.1:0-5779 GCA_045646565.1 Lachnospiraceae bacterium | reverse complement strand
AGATGAGCCCAGGGGCCTTCTTTCATTTTGCTTTTTTAACGATGCTGCAGAACAGCTTTTTGGGCAATTATAAAGGGTCAATAAGTATGCACGGTGTAAAAATAAACGGCGTTTCTTTCGCTTATCCCGGCACGGATAAGCTGATTCTGAAAGATATCAATATGGATGTCGAAGAGGGAGAGTTTGTCTGTCTGCTTGGACAATCCGGTTGCGGTAAGAGTACTTTTCTGCGTTTACTTGCCGGGCTGGAAATGCCGACACAGGGTGAGATCAGTATAAACGGCATTCCTGTGAAAGGCGCCGGTCTCGATCGCGGAGTAGTCTTCCAGGATTATGGTCTGTTCCCCTGGATGACTGCCGGAGACAATATTATGCTGGCTCTTCGTCAGAAGTTTCCCGGGCGAGACAAGCGGGAACTGAAACAGTTGGCTATGGAGATGCTGAAGGCCGTTGGTCTGGACAGTTCAGTGTACAAAAAGCTTCCGAAAGAACTTTCCGGCGGTATGAAGCAGCGGTGTGCGATCGCCCGGGTCTTTGGCATTGATCCGCCGGTCCTGCTTATGGATGAGCCCTTTGGAGCTCTTGACGCAGTTACGCGTGCCCGTCTTCAGGATCTGGTTCTGGAACTATGGTCGAAACAGGAGCAAAAAAAGACAGTGTTCTTTGTCACGCATGATGTGGATGAAGCGCTTCTGCTTGCAAGTCGGATCGATGTTTTCGGACAATCACCCAGTAATGTGATTTTTGAGTGTTATATTCCGGAAGACCATAAACCGACACGTGAAAATCAGTTCGAAGATCCGGAACTGCTCAATCTGCGCAACCAGCTTATCCGCAATATAAACATGGACGTGAACGCCCATGTGAATTGACCGGCCGTAACGGCGGGTCCCTGCCCGCCTGGCGATACACGTTTTATAGACACAGGAAAGGAAACGAAAGTATGAAAAAGAAAATTATCGCACTACTTCTGACTGCATCCATGGTTCTTTCAATGACAGCCTGCGGAGGATCTGCATCGTCTGCCGCCGCATCCGGCTCCGATACTGCTGCACCGACAGCTGATAGCACGGTTGCGGCGGCTCCTGAGAGCACGGCAGCGGAAGCTGCGGCAGAAACGCCGGAAGTGACTACGCTTCACTGGGCTCGCGCTAACAGCGGCAATATCTTTGTAACACTCGCAACTCAGCTCGGATATTTTGAGGAAGTCGGACTGACAGTCATCGAAGATCCGGTCGCGAGCTCTACCGAAGCATTAACTGCTCTTGGTACAGGTCAGGTAGACGTTACATCCAACCAGGGAACGAATAACCCGCTGGCGCAGATCGCCGCCGGCCAGGATTTTACGATTGTAGGCGGTTATATGCTTCAGGGTATGTATCTTGTCGCAAAGAAAGGCACTGGCTGGAATGGTCCTGAGGATCTGATCGGCAAAAAAGTTGCTGCGCCTGCCAGTACGACCACATTGACCGGTCCGCTTCTTGATCTTGGACATGATCCTGTCAATGAGATTGAATGGCTGACTTATTCCACGAACAGTGACCGTCTTGCCGCAGTTGTGGCAGGTGAGGCAGATTATGCTTATCTTAGCGGAGATCAGCTCTTTACTGTAGGCAATATGGATGATATAGAAATTGTCCGTTATGCTTCCGATCCGGATCTGATGCCTGCTTATGGCTGCTGCCGTATGAACATGCGCACAGATTTTGTGAAGGACAACCCGACTACTGTCAAACTTCTGCTTGGAGCGTTGATCCGTGCACAGGCATATTTTGAGGCAAATAAGGAAGAATGTGTCGGAATCCTCGCCAAGGAGATTGACGCTACCGAAGAATATGTGGCAGCTTACCTTCTGAATCCGAACTACAAGATTGCGGTAGATCCGGTCAAGAACTCTGTCCTTAAGACCTGGGAAATCATGGGCGCCACAGGCTTCCTGCCCGAGACCGCCAGCGAGATCAATATTGAAGAGCATATTAACACGGAATTATATAAGGCGGCACTGGACGAGATGCAGGCGAAATACGGCGATGAGTATCCGGAATTCTATGCGGAGCGCCAGGAGTTCTTTGCTAAATACAATACCTGATGGCCATACTGTGTTATCCCGCCTGATATCGAATTATGCTATTGCGGTAAGGAGCAGATGATATGAAGCATTTTCTGGGTTTTTTCAAAAAGTATTGGATCACCATTCTGATTTATATCGGGATGATTGCGACTTATGTTGTTATTTCTTCCAATAAGCTTTTGAGCTCCTTTTTGTTTCCGCCGGCAAAACTCATTGTGAAGGCGTTCTATGAAAACCGGGGACTGATGCTGAAAAATATGTTCAATTCCTTTCAGCTGATGATCCCCGCCATCATCATCGCCGTGAGCATTGCGCTTCTTTTGGGCACGGCGATGGGACTCAACAAACGTGTGCGAGAGGTGCTGCATCCGGTAGTTTATACTATAAGCGTGGTGCCATCGATTCTGCTGTCGCCATTTGCTCTTTTGCTGGCGCCCAACTTTCGTTCTGCCTCGTTGTTCCTGGTAGTCTACGGAACGATTTGGTCCACGCTTTTTGCTACCATTACCGGTATCCAGACAATTGACAAGAGATATCTGGATAACGCCGCGACACTGGAACTTACCGGCTTCAAGCGCTTTTTTAAAGTCATCCTGCCTGCAGCCAGTCCGTCGATACTTGCCGGCTTTGTGAACTCGCTGCGAAGTTCATTCGTTGTCCTGGTCTATGCGGAAATGTATGGTGCCAAGTATGGCATGGGGTTCTTTGTTAAAAAATATGCTGAATATGGCCTGTATAGTGAGACCTGGAGCGGTTTTATTTTCATGGTCATAGTGCTAGTCGTAGTGATGACGATCTTTGAGCGGATCAAAAGTTATCTGCTCAAATGGACGATTTAAAAAATGCCCGGCTCATACTCCTGACTTCATTACGGTCATGAGGTGGCCGGGCTATTCAACTTGATATCTTTGCAGCAGGAGAAAGGAAAAATATTACATGAAAATTACGAAAATAGACGTGATGCTGGTGGATCCCAAAGCCCCGGATAATCCTGTATGGCATCCGATTGTATGCCGTGTTTATACAGACAGCGGTATTTACGGAGACGGCGAGGCAGCCCTGGCCTATGGCCGGGCAGCAAAAGCTGCCTATGGGATGATACAGGATCTGGCAGAACTGATTCTCGGCATGGATCCACTGGACAACGAGGTCATATGGGAGAAGCTTTATAAGTCTACTTTTTGGGGGCAGAACGGCGGCCCTGTGTTTTTTGCCGGGTTGTCTGCTCTTGATATTGCTCTCTGGGATATTAAAGGGAAGTACTTCGGCGTTCCGGTCTGCAAATTGCTGGGCGGAAAACAGAGAGAGTCTCTACGCTGTTACGCCAGTCAGCTACAGTTCGGCTGGGGAGACAGAAAGACGGCTGCCATCACGTTGGAGGACTATGTCCGAAATGCGCAGGCTGCTGTTGCTGAAGGTTATGACGCCATTAAGATTGATTTCTTTACATTTGCACCAGATGGTCATCGATATACTGCGGAGGAGACGACACGCATTCAGGATCCTGCGCGGACCCGCCTGATTATCGACCGCGTTGCGGCAGTCCGTGAGGCGGTAGGACCTGATGTGGATATTATCATGGAGAATCATTCGAATATTGATGCACAGGGGGCGGTACAGCTGGGTCGTCTGGTGGAACCGTACAACATTCTCTATTTTGAGGAACCGACTACGCCGACACCGGAACTGACCCGGTTCGTGGCTGAACGAGTCGCTATTCCCATCGCCCATGGCGAACGAATCTACAGCTGTTGGGGTTATGCACCCTATTTTGCGGATGGTTCTATTCAACTCATACAGCCGGATATCGGGAACTGCGGCGGTCTTACTGAAGCCAAGAAAATCTGTGATATGGCACACGTCTATGATGTCGGCGTTCAGTGTCATGTATGCGCCAGCCCGCTGTCGACGGCCGCTGCCCTTCAGCTTGAGGCTGTCATCCCGAATTATACGATACATGAGCATCATGTGTATAATCGTTATGATTACAACAGGGTCATGTGCAAATATGACTACCAGCCTGAAAACGGCAGGTATCAGATCCCTGATCTGCCGGGCCTGGGGAATGAGCTGTCGGAGTATTGCTTTACGCACAGTGAGCGTACAACTGTGCAGCTTTAAATAGTATCAGCTTAGGGGCTGTCGCTTCGGTGCGTAGCCCCTTTCACAATTTAATCCGAGAAAGGACATGGTTATTTCATTTTTTCACGTTATTATCTTGATTATCGAGACAAACGAATATAGCGGTGAAGAAATACTGTTGCGGAACATAGCTGATCAAAGACTGCGTTTAAGGGGCTGCAGCAACGCGCATTCCTAAGTAAAGTCGGATATGGACCAAAGCGTCAGCGGGACTTGAATGAAACATGGGGCGCATAGGAATTCTTCATCGGACTATTGCATAAGAAAGGATAATTATGATGAAAAAACGAATATCGATTCTCCTGGCACTCGGGCTTGCGATTTCGACAGCGATGTCGGGATGCGGCCCCGGAAGTTCAACGAAGGCGCAGGCGAGTGTGACGGAGAAGACAGATGAAGCAGAGGGGCAGACGGAATCTCAGGAAGAGTCTACAGGATTTGTCTGGGACGATGAGATGACCGATTACACAGGCAGGCCGATCGATAAGGCCAGTTCGTATTCCGTCGATCCAAGTGAGATATTCTCGGACAGGGACCTCAGGCAGGAAGCGGATCTTGAGGGCGCGAAGACGATCGCCGTGTCTGACAATGCAGACGTCAGCATCACCGAGGAGGGGGTGTACGTCATCACGGGCACTGCCTCGGAGTGCACGATCCGGGTCGAGGCGGCCAAGGACGCCAAAGTTCAGCTCGTTCTTGACAGCCTTCATATCACGAACAGCGACTCACCGGCGATCTATGTCGTCTCTGCGGACAAGGTGTTCGTGACGACTACGAAGAGCGAGAACACACTCAAGGTCACAGGCGAATTTACGGAGGACGGCGACACAAATACAGATGCGGTCATATTCTCGAAGGATGACCTGGTGCTGAACGGCCTCGGTAAGCTGACGATTGTATCTTCTGAGAATGGTATCTCCGGAAAAGACGATCTGAAGATTACCGGCGGCGCATATGATATCACGAGTACGAAAGATGCCATTGAGGCAAATGATTCCATCGCTGTCAGCGACGGAACATTTGCAATCAAATCCTCCAAAGACGGCTTTCACAGTGAGAATGATGACGACCAGACAAAGGGATATATCTACATCGGCGGAGGAACCTTTGAGATTACAGCCGACGGCGATGCGGTCCAGGCGACGACCCTGCTCGAAATCGCAGGAGGCACATTAAAAATCAGCGGCAGGGAGGGGCTTGAAGCAACCTACGTGCTCATAAACGACGGCACGATCAGCATCGAAGCCTCCGATGACGGCATCAACGCCTCGAACAAGTCGGCATCTTACAGCCCGACCGTCGAGATAAACGGTGGCAGCCTCACTATTGTCATGGGAAGCGGAGACACGGATGCGATCGACGCGAACGGCAGTATTTTTATTAAAGGCGGCACAGTCGATATCACGGCCCGGCTTGCATTTGACTTTGACCTGTATGGCGAAATCAGCGGCGGCACAGTCACCGTGAACGGCGAGCAGGTCACCAAGATGACCAACTCCATGATGGGCGGTCGCGGCGTTATGGGCGGCGGCAGCGGGAATGGCTTTAACGGCGGCACCGGCAGCA
>JAZRKZ010000241.1:0-2451 GCA_045646565.1 Lachnospiraceae bacterium | reverse complement strand
GTTGCAGTTAATGCTGATTTGGACATGCAGCGCAGATCGGCGAACGTTTCGCTGCTGCAGTGGATCGGTGGGAAGTTCATTTGCATTTTTTTAAGTGCGGTCATATTCTTTTTGGCCGGACTGTTGGTCATGATGACCTTTTTTCCAAGAGCCTATGAATCCGAGGCCGGCATCTATGTGTCTGCCGTGAGCGGTAATACGAATGTCAGCGTATCCGCGCTGGGAGATGTTCTTCGGGAAAGCGCTTCCGGGGAACTGACGGAAGGACTTGCGGGCTTCGACCGTATCCCGGCTTCATGGAGGATCAGGATCAATGACGATCCTGAAGAAGGCAGCCTGCGTGTGCAGGCGGCGTCCGAGGATCCGTATACCTCGTTCGACGCAGTGCGGCGGGCAATCGATGTTTTGAAAAAATATCTGGCGGACAATGAAGCGCCGGATGCAATTCGTATCGTGAAATATCCCGAGATCGCAAGACACTGGTCCTATGCGTTTGTGTGTATTCCGGCGCTTTTTGCCGCGCTTGCGGGCCTCGTTCTGGCGTTCTTCCTGACGATCGTAAGTTACGGTAGCTATAAGAGATCGTATTTCAACGAGCTTGAAATGCAGGAGCAGGCGGCGGCGTCGACCTACGCTGCATTTGAACCTGAAAGCGGTAAGCCGGATATCAGCGGGCGTATGCTGTCTGATCAGGACGAGCTCATGAGGTCTCTTGCAGAGCAGATGGGGCGGCCGAATAATAAGACCGTCGACGAAAATTTGTGGAAGATCATGTCCGCGAAGGATCCCAAAGATGAGAGCGGAAGAATCGTTATACCGGATTATCAGGAGGGTCTCTATAGTCTGGAGGAGGACGATGTGGTCAATTTCCTTCAGATTGGTCAGGATGATGAACCGGATGTATCCATTGAAGATGAATTCGACGAGGATGCGCAGGAAGAGGATCTTGCCAGACTTTTCGGCGATCAGGCAGAGGACACGGATGATTTGTCTGACGAAGAGAAGGGAGGGATGTGATCATGCGCACAACAGGTAGAGGACAGCGCGTCGTTGTGATCCTGCAGATCCTGCTGATAATAGCCCTCATACTGGGAATCGGATATCTGTTCATGAAGAGTGACAGGAAAGGACCTGATATCGTATTTCCGGAAAACGAGAAAGTGCTGAGCGGCAGCATGACGGAAGCGCAGCTTATTGAGGGAATACAAGCCAGCGATCAGGTCGATGGGGACGTCTCGGAAACGCTGCGGATCGAAAGCGCGACGAAGGTCGCAAGCGACCGCGCCCTGCTGGTCTATGCCGCCAAAGACAAGAGTAACAACGTCTCCGCAATGACCAGGACGGTCATGATCGACGAGACCTTCCGATATGAGGGAATGATCGAGATCGCGAGCGGCGATACGGGCAAAGATGAGGACGCAGGCGGATCCGTGTCTTCCGACGAGACTCTGCCGGCGGATACCGAATCGGTACCGACAGAGACGAAATCAACGTCGTCGACTGTAGAATCAACTACAGGATCAACTACAGAATCAACTACAGAATCAACTGTAGAATCGATTACAGAATCGATTTCCGAGGAGTCTCATGAAGAGTCTGATGTGACAGGATCTGTCACAGACGAGTCTTTAGAGAGCACTGTGTATGCATATGATTCCGAGATAAGCACAGAGGATACATTCAGTGCGGATCAGTTCATTAATACACGCAGAGATCCGTCAAGCTTTACGGAAGATGATGTGGCAAGCCTCAATGAGAACCTTCGCAATGCGAACAATATTGCAATCTCGAGACTGCCCGACGGGTATCCGGTCATCCGCCTCAATACTTATGCGGTAAGAAAGGGAGCGGCCGACAGTATTCCGATTCTCAAGTATATCTCCGACATCCGTGACGATGCCGACTCCGTTTCGGACATCTTCAGCCGGATCACTGTGACGGGTGACAACGAGCTCAAAGAGCCGGGCTTCCACACGGTGAACTACTACGTGACGGATTCGGAAGGCAACAGATCGAATGTCGCTCATCTTGTGGTGATTGTCACAGAGTAATAGAATACAGCGTTTGGACAGGCATGGGCTGCCGCACGGGGTGCGGCGGCCCATTTTATGTGAAGGCAATGAGCCAGGGGGCCCGCTGTGTGCTTGCACGGGCCGGCTTTGATGGGGTGCAAGACGCGGCGCGCGGAGTGCGGGGTGGGTTGTCGGCTGCTAACCGAACTTTTTGAAAAATACAACTGCCCAAAATGAGCTGTTTTACTTACTACCGGCACGCCATCTATTCATTTAAGCGGTTTAAGACTGCTTTCTGACGCAGAATTCAGGAATTATAGCACCTCAATTTTTACAATTTCAAAAGAATCGACTGCCGACATCCAAAGAGTGCAGCAACACCGACCCGTCAGAGCGGGACATGCTTGCACGGGCCGGCTAAGTCGGATCGTAGCCATGT
>JAZRKZ010000240.1:0-11186 GCA_045646565.1 Lachnospiraceae bacterium | reverse complement strand
ACCTTCTGATTCTCCTGAACTTCGACAGTTCTTGAAAGGTAGGTATTCTCCCTGAGCACTTCCGCGTAAAGAGCGTAGCCGAGAAGGAAAATGACCGCGGCAACGCAGCTGACCGGAAAGGGCAGCATCATAAAGTTGAATCTGAAACAGAATCCGGCAGCAAGGAACGCGGCGAGGAACATGATCCCGCTGAAAAGTATGACAGACCGCTGCTCGGATTCTTTTTCTTTTACACTAAGGCGCTTTTCTAAAAGCTCCGGATTTTTCGCCATCATGACAAGACCGGCGCCGAACATGGGGATGAACAGGATTCCCATGAAGATCCAGGCCTGCGGATATCGAAAAGTTCCGGCGGGTGCAAATAGCAGCACTCCGAGAAGTATCACTCCCGCCGCAAAACGCGTGATCGCCTTGATAAATAATTCTTTGCTCATGTCTGACCTCCGATGGGCTCATGCTACGGCATCAGCTTTTTGATCTGTTCCCGCTCAAGAATTTCGTGGAGCCGCCGGCCCTTATCCAGGTCCCTTTTATGCCTGCAGATTCTCCAGATAAATCTGGGCAAGGCCGCCGTTCGATGTCTCACGATACTTCTCGTTCATGTCCAGTCCGGTGCGGTACATAGTCGCCACAACTTCATCGAATGATATCTTCCGAGTCACAAACAGGAACCTCGACAGGTTGACCGCGCTCAGCGCGCGCATCGCGGCGACGGCATTTCGCTCTATACAGGGAATCTGCACGAGCCCGCCGACGGGGTCGCAGGTCAGGCCCAGATTATGCTCCATTGCGATCTCAGCGGCATACTCGATCTGGTCGATGCTCAGCCCGTAGAGCTGGGCGACGGCCGCTGCCGCCATGGAGCAAGCGCTCCCGATCTCCGCCTGGCAGCCGCACTCCGCGCCGGAGATGCTGGCATTTGTACGGATCACATTGCCGATGAGACCGGCGACCGCGAGCGCATCAAGAATCTCCTCCTCCGGGAAACCTCTGTCCTTGTACATATAATAGAGGATCGACGGCAGAACGCCGCAGCTGCCGCAGGTCGGCGCGGTCACTACGACTTTTTCAGCCGCATTCTCTTCGGCTACGGCATAAGCGTAGGCCGCGATGACCCTGTTCATAGCCACATCCGCGCTCTCGTTGTAGCAGCGCTTCTCGTACAGGAACTTCGCTTTTCTTGTCAGGCCCAGTCCGCCGGGTAGAATCCCTTCCGTCTTAAGACCGCGCCTGATCGACTCCTGCATGGCATGCCAGACCGTGCGCAGTTTTTCGCGCAATGTATACCCTTCCAGAATATATATGAGCTGGATGATCTTGATATTCTCCTGATCGCACAGAGCGACGATTTCCGAAAAATTCTTCTGCGGATAGACTTCCCTGTCCTCCTCAGAGGCTTCATTTTCAATGCGGATCGACCCGCCGCCGATACTGAAAATCCGCACAGCCGCAATCTCTTTTCCGTTCTTAAAAGCCTTAAAGAGCATTGTGTTCGGATGCGGCAGATCTTCCTCTTTTGTCTCCCGGTCGAAAACCACCTTCGCGCCGGGCAAGCCCTCTCTAATAGCCTTGCCGGTGCCGTGCCCCTCGCCGGTGAAGGCCAGAGAGCCGAACAATGTGACCTCGTACGCATCGGCATCCGGGTAGCGGGCGCCGAACGTCCGAGCGGCATGATAGGGACCGACTGTGTGCGAGCTTGAGGGACCGTTGCCTATTTTGTATACACTTGTTATGCTATTCATCAGAGTGGCAGCTCCTTTCCCTGCTTTTTCCATTCGAGGAATTCTGCCGTCGCCGTGAAAATGACGTCGCCGGAAGAATTAAGTGCCGTTTCGAGTGAGTCCTGGATTACGCTGACAATGAAGCCGACGCCAACGATCTGCATCGCTACGTCATTTGAAATGCCGAAAAGTGAACATCCGAGCGGGACCAGCAGCAGTGAACCTCCTGCGACGCCCGACGTTCCGCATGCTGAAAATGTCGCTACAATGCTGAGCAGGATCGCCATCGGCAGCGTGATCTGGGCACCTGCCGTATACGCGGCAGTGAGTGCAAATGTTGTTATGACCGCCGCTGCTCCGTCCATATTGATGGTCGAACCAAGCGGAATGGATACAGAGTACATGTCCTCATCGAGACCTAGCTCCTTGCAGAGCTCCATATTGACCGGGATGTTGGCGGCAGAGCTTCTTGTGAAGAAGGCGGTCACGCCGCTCTGGCGGATACATTTGAAAATGAGAGGATACGGATTGTGTCTCAAAGTAATTCCGACAATCAGCGGGTTCACGACCAGCGCGACCAGAAGCATGGAGATTACCAGAACGAGGACTAGTTCGCCGTAAGTGGTAAATATTTCAAGACCGCTCGAGGATACTGCGTCGTATACCAGGCCGAGAATACCGAACGGGGCGAAACTGATGACCCAGCGGACTACCATGGAAGCCGCGTCCGCGATGTCAGACATGGCTTTCTTCGTGACGTCGCCCGCCTGCTTCAGCGCGATGCCGAATACCACGGCCCAGAACAGGATACCGATATAATTGGCCTTGGCCAGCGCGTCCACGGGGTTGGCAATGACGCTGGTGAGCAGGTTCATTATGATTTCTGACATGCTGTCCGGCGCAGTGTAGCCCTGCGTCGCGTCGATTCCGGCGAGGGTAATCGTTACAGGATGAATAAAGTTCACAATGACCGCGACTACCGCCGCGCAGAGAGTACTGAATAAGTATAAGAAAATGACAGTCCGGAATTTGGCCATGCCGCCGCCTTTGGCATTTGCAAGAGACGAAGCGACCAGAACAAAGACGAGGATCGGGGCGATCGCTTTCAGGGCGCCGACGAACAGGGTTCCCAGGATGGCGATCCAGGATGCTCCCGGCACGATGAGTCCGAGAACTGCACCAATGACCAGTCCTATTGAGATGCGTAGAATAAGACTCATTGAATTCCACTTTTTGATAATCATAAGCCCTCCTTTGCTCTTTACTTTTAATAAATGCACCTTATAAGACAATTCTATCATAAATCGACCGGAAATTCTATTTTATTACAGGCACAGCGTCTATGTCTGCCAAATCACAAGCCGTTTACTGACAAAAACCAGGAATAATTCATGCACAGGAAGACAAAGCAGCTGCCATGGAAAAAGCCAAAGCAGTTGAAGAAAATCTCCGTGGCATGAAGCTGTTAAAAGCTGCCGATAAAGAAGGGGCAGTAAATATGTGGTACAGAAAAAGTAACAAGTTTCTGAAAAAAAGATTGACATACGACAAACATTAGTATATGCTAACTATGGTAGTTACAACAAACTGTTGAGTAAATCATACAGATTCCTCTTATTATAATCGGAAACGGTATCCGGTTATAATGGAGGAATTCTGTATGTAAAAAAAGAAGGGAGAGTTTCTATGAGTTGTCTTGCTATCGAAAAAGTGATTGGAAGGGAAATACTGGATTCCAGAGGAAATCCTACGGTTGAGGCCGAGGTCATTTTGAAAGACGGGACGGTTGCTCTTGGCACCGCTCCGAGCGGAGCTTCCACAGGTGAATTTGAAGCCCTGGAACTTCGAGATGGTGAGAAAGGAAGATATCTGGGGAAAGGCGTGACGAAAGCAGTTTCGAATATCAATGAGGTGATAAGCGATGCTGTGAAAGGGATTGATGCGTCTGATACGTACGCGGTGGATGCCGCTATGTTAAAAGCGGATGGGACAAAGGATAAGTCGAATCTGGGTGCAAATGCAATCCTCGCAGTCTCCATAGCCACGGCAAGGGCTGCGGCGAATTCTCTTGGTATACCTCTTTACAGGTTCCTCGGCGGAGTATCTGGAACCAACCTTCCGGTTCCCATGATGAATATCCTGAATGGCGGTGCCCATGCAGACAGTGCCGTGGATACACAGGAGTTCATGATTATGCCGGTCGGTGCCCCGTCGTTTAAGGAAGCGCTCCGCTGGTGCGCAGAAGTATTCCATACCTTAAAGAAACTGATCAAAGATATGGGAGATGTGACTGCGGTTGGCGATGAGGGCGGATTTGCCCCGAATCAGTTAAAGAGTGATGAGGACGCGATAGAAAAGATTCTGGAAGCCATCAAGGCTGCCGGCTTTGAGCCAGGTAAGGATTTCATGATTGCGATGGATGCGGCAGCATCAGAATGGAAGAGTGAGAAAGGCAAAGGCTTCTACAAGCAGCCGAAATCCGGCAGAGAGTTTACATCGGATGAGTTGATTGAACATTGGGAGAAGCTGGTAGACAAGTACCCGATTATTTCCATCGAAGACGGCCTGGACGAAGAAGACTGGGAGGGCTGGCAGAGGATGACTGCGAAAATTGGCAGCAAGGTACAGCTTGTTGGAGATGATTTATTTGTGACCAACACGGAACGTCTCGCTAAGGGCATTTCACTCGGAGCTGGAAACTCAATTTTGATTAAGCTGAATCAGATCGGGTCCGTATCGGAAACTCTGGAAGCAATCAAGATGGCGCACAATGCCGGCTATACTGCTGTAACCTCCCACCGTTCAGGTGAGACCGCAGATACCACAATCGCAGATCTCGCCGTGGCGTTGAATACCCGCCAGATCAAGACCGGAGCTCCAAGCCGTTCCGAGCGTGTTGCCAAGTACAATCAGCTCCTGAGAATTGAAGAGGCTCTGGGAAATTCCGCAGTATATCCGGGGATGGACGCAGTCCATGTTAAGAAGTGATAGCAGTCATTTTAATTCAATCACTATGTGAGTTTTTTGACGGGCATTATCGGAGCGAAATCAGAAAAAGACCGGCTTTTTGACCGGGTTGGAATTAACTATTTAGGCGTAATAATAGCAGAAATCTTTGGGGCTGTCGCAGTGCGACAGCCCCTTTTAAATACGCTTATGTTCTGTGTTTATTTGTTTTTAGCGACCGGAAGCTTTACGATCGAGGCTTTAGCGTCGACTTTAAACTCGCCGTTGTCGGTGATTGAGTATCCCTCCGGCACACTGGTGACTTTGACCAACAGATCATCGCGCTCCGCATAGAACTGCGAATACGATCCTGCTTCGTCGGTCACATAGGTATTTGTGCCATCTTTCGTCGTCACTGTGAATTCCGTTCCGGGTCCTGATACAGCGTAAAAAGTATAATAAGCGGCATGCTTTTCCGTGTAACCATCGCCCATAAAGTTCGTGACGATTTCTTCAAACACTTCACTTGACGGAATCGAGCCAACGCGCCACAAGCATATTTTTCCGTTGCGGTCAATGATCAGCGTCGTCGGATAGGAGGTCGTCTTAATGAACCCGAGACTGTCGTTATCAACGCCATAGGCCAGCGGGAACGACAGGTCATGCTCCTCACCGTATTTTACGACACTGTCCATGGTATCTGTCGTGTCAACATCGATGGCGACCATACCCATTTTGTCCTGATACTTCTGATATACTTTATCCATTTCAGGGAACTCTTTTTCGCAAGGTCCACACCATGAGGCGTAAAGAACGATCGCCGCCAGCTCCTTGCCGTCAAGAAGCGTTTCCGGCGTGATTTTCGTCCCGTCCGGTGTTTCAACCTCAAACGCCGGCACATCTTCACCGAGATAATCTTCAGCGCTGCCTGCACTCTGGAGCATAAGGTCAAAGATCTTATCCCGGTTGACCTGGAGCCAGATGTAAGCGGTAAGGAC
This sequence comes from Lachnospiraceae bacterium, assembly GCA_045646565.1. Lineage (GTDB taxonomy): Bacteria > Bacillota > Clostridia > Lachnospirales > Lachnospiraceae > Chordicoccus. The sequence goes on along the minus strand of JAZRKZ010000240.1, from coordinate 5,521 downwards.
CAGAGCTGCTATAATTCCGAGGAGGATCAGAAGTATTTTGATGATCAGAGGCATTTTCTTTTTTTTCTTTTCTTTCATAGTTATCACCTATATCCTTTAAAATATTATTTTAGTTGCAAATACTGTTATGCCGCCTTCAGTGTAATTGTCACATCGCCGTATGTTTCCGGGGTTTTATATTCCGATGAATCCTTTTCAAAACCTTCCGGAACGGTCAACACATGAACGGTGTAAGAACCTTCATTAAAGTCCCCAAAAGAAGCGATGCCATTTTCATCTGTCTCGGCCATCGTGCATTCGATGTCTGAGCAGAACTGGACCCTGGCGCCCTTTACGCCTGCCCCGGATTCATCCTGTACGATGACGCGATAAACGTTTCCGGGATTTTCCGGGATTCCGGAGCTGCCTGAACCCGCACCGCATGCCGCAAGCATGACTGCCATGATAACAGCTATTAATAAGGCAGATGCTTTTATAATTTTTTTCATTGTATGAATACTCCTTTTAAGTTACTAAAATTAATAATATCACACTTACTATTTGATGGACACTATTTGCCGTTTCACATAATCTTCGTTTCAGTTATTTATACGAAGACGTGCCTGTCCGGGTATAAAAAAAAGGAGTACAAAATAAAAAAAGTAAAAAATAATGAAAAAGTAAGAAAAACTAAAAAAGGCGGTCAGCATTAACTGGTAAAGCGGGCTATTATGTTCCTGTCATCCGCGAGATGAATCGCCCGTTCAATCCGCTCCTGCGGCTTTAGGCGGTCGAGCGGGGTCGAGAAAGAGGAGTCATTAAGGACAAGGGCGTTCAGCTTATATCCCGGTTCGAAACAACCGACCTTGCCGAACAAGCTGCCGCCGCCCACAGTCCCCATATAGAAGGCCTCAGACGCGCTTAGGAACATTTCCTCCTTGCCGCTTTCCAGATAGCGCAGTTTGGAAAGGTAGATCGCGTCACTCATTGCTCGCAGGATGCTGATGTTGCACCCACCGGCTACGTCCGAACCGAGACCTGTGCGGATGCCCATATCCAGCATTTTTCGCGTCTTTGCGATTCCGGCCGCCACGTTTCCGTGGGACTGGGCACAGCATGCAATATAGACTCCCTTTTCCCGGATCAGCTCCAGTTCGGCTTCGGCCGGATAGAGGAAGTGTGCCATGACAGTGTGGTCATTCAGCAGGCCAAAATGATCATAGACTTCTCCGTCTGTCGCGAAGTCGGGATAAGCTTCCCGGACGATGCCCATCTCTCCAAGATCCTCCGAGATGTGGGAATGAATGGGAGCGTTGTACTTAGCCGCCAGTTTTCCGAGCCCGGAAAGGAGCGGACCTGAACAGGTCGGAATAAAGCGGGGAGTGATGGCTGGTTTCACATAATGAAAACGATCCTGTGTCTCCATCAGCCATCGTTCGGTATCCGCGAGGGACTGTTCCGGCGTTTCACAGAGAAAATCGGGAGACAGTATATCCATGTTGACCTTGCCGACGAGGGCATGGATCTTCCGCTCTTCCAGAATCTCCATCAGGGCGATTGTAGCCGGTACGTGGATCGTGGCGAAAATGACCGCGTGAGTGGTCCCGTGCCTGACCAGTTCATCCGCAAATGCGGTATACATAATGCGGGCATAATTAGGATCCGCAAATCTTGCTTCCACGGGGAAGGCATATCGATTCAGCCAGTCCATCAGCTGGAGGTCAACACCGAGGCCCCGGTAAACGAACTGGGGGGCATGGACATGCAGATCAGTAAAGCCCGGTATGATCATACAGTCTTTGTAATCCATGACGGGAACGTTCCTGAGATGTTCCGGCAGGCTGTCTTCCCGGAATATGCCTGTGATGATGCCATCTTCTGCCACGAGCAGACTGCCCGGGTGGCAGTCAAAATGATCTTTGGTTGGCGTATGGATAATCGTACCTTTTAATATGACCGGCTGCATTTTTATGTTCCTTTCTGCGCAGGATTATAAAATCATTATATGTGACGGGGCTGCTGCTGTCAAAAAGCGGAAGTTAGGATTTCGCACAAAATAAATAGAATCCTTTGTCCCGACAGCTTATAATGAAACGAATATTCCTGACGATGTGAAAAATGCTTTTGAGAAGCTGAAAGTGAGCTATGGTGGAAGGATCGGGGAAGCCGATCCGTTTTACGCTTCCGATCACGTCGATAAAAAATGATTGATACGATGCCGTATGCGGCGATTTCGTGTATAATAAATTCAAGTCTCGCGAGCGAGACTTGAATAATCTCAAGTGATGAAATGTTCGGAATTAAGAACAATTCATCACTTGACATCGACGGACAGAGTAGGTAGAATGTGAAACCATAAAAGGCAAAGGCGTCTTGGAAGATTTTCCAGGGCGCCTCTTTCTTTTGCGCAGTGCGCATAAATGGGCGGCTTTAGCGGGCCCATACAATCGCAGGACTGCCGAAAGCCGGCTGGCAGCATCCGCGGCTCAAACATATGGACGCAGAACACGTCTCATATCATCAATTCGAAACACTGTAAAACAATGGCGTTTTAAGAGGGCTCACTCTCTTGAAACGCCATTATTACTTTCCGGAGGAGAATTATTATGGAAATGACAACAGAGATTTTAAAAGTCCTGGATGACCAGATATTCGCCGTCTGGTTCCTCATAGGAGCGGCGTGTGTCTTTTGGATGCAGGCCGGATTCGCTATGTGTGAGGCCGGTTTTACCAGAGCTAAGAACGCGGGCAACATTATCATGAAGAACCTGATGGATTTCTGCATTGGTACCGTGATGTGGTTCATCTGCGGCGCGTCGCTGATGCTGGGGGAGAATGTTCTTCACGGATTCATGGGCGGATTCAGCTTTGATGTGTTCACGCACTACAGCACGTTCGACTATTCATCGTTTGTCTTCAACCTTGTTTTTTGCGCGACGACGGCAACGATCGTATCCGGTTCCATGGCGGAGAGAACAAAGTTCTCAAGCTATTGTATCTATTCGGCTATCATTTCTGCTCTGATCTACCCGATCGAAGCACACTGGACATGGGGCGGCGGATTTCTCGTGCAGTGGGGGTTCCACGATTACGCAGGTTCCAACTGTATTCATATGGTCGGAGGCATCTGTGCCTTTATCGGCGCGTGGATGCTGGGACCGCGTATTGGCAAATTCGACAGGGATAAGAACGGAAAAGTAACCAAGGTCAACGCATTCCCCGGACACAACCTGGTCATTGCAGCTCTGGGCGTTTTCATTCTCTGGCTCGGCTGGTACGGTTTCAACGGCGCGGCGGCGACAGATGTTCCGACTCTTGGATCTGTTTTCCTTACAACGACGGTCGCTCCTTCGGTCGCGACGGTGACCTGTATGATTTTTACCTGGCTGAGATATGGCAAACCGGATGTTTCCATGTGTCTCAATGCTTCTCTGGCCGGCCTGGTCGCCATCACAGCTCCCTGTGATGTTGCAGACTGTGCGGGCGCAGCCATCATAGGTGTGGTCTCCGGCCTTCTTGTCGTATTCGGTGTATGGTTCAATGACAATGTGACCCATGTCGATGACCCTGTCGGCGCTGTGGCGGTCCACATGGTGAATGGTATCTGGGGCACACTTGCAGTCGGACTTTTTGCTACAGAGACCGCGCCGGGATTTGCTCTGGCAGGAATTCGCGAAGGTCTCTTCTATGGCGGTGGATTTTTACAGCTGGGCAAACAGTTTGGCGGTATGCTCGTGACAGCGGCATGGACGGTCGTCATGATTTATATCGCATTTACCATTATTAAGCTTACAGTCGGACTCAGAGTGTCTGAAGAAGAGGAAATCACAGGCCTCGATTCGACAGAGCACGGCCTTCCGTCTGCTTATTCCGGATTTGCGATCATGGATATTTCCAACACAATGACAATGAGCGTCAACGAGAACACCAACCTTGGTACGGATGTATATGAGGAGGCATCGCAGGCAAAGCGCGACGCGGCTGTCTCGGTGGTGAGGGCGGACGGAGCCGCAGCCGGAGTGGACCCATCTCATCTGCCGGCGATCAACACAGGTATGTCCAAAGTGGTCATTATCGCAAAGCTGTCGAGATACGACAAGCTGCGTAAAGCCATGAACGATCTCGGCGTAACAGGCATGACAGTTACACAGGTCATGGGCTGTGGTGTCCAGAAGGGATCCGGTGAGAAATATCGAGGCGTTGAGATTGATATGACCCTGCTGCCGAAAGTCAAGGTTGAGGTCGTAGTGAGCCAGATCCCGGTCGACAAGGTTATTGAGGCGGCGAAGATGGCATTGTACACAGGTCACATTGGTGACGGCAAGATCTTTGTTTACCCTGTAAGCAAGGTCGTTAAAGTCAGGACCGGAGAGGAGGATTTTCAAGCTCTGCAGGATGTAGAGTGACATAATCTCACGCAGAATTCTCGTGGTTTCTGTCGTTTGATGAATGCGTAAAGTAAAAATGTAACTATTAGGCAGAGATAACTTCATTTCAACGTGTCATATCTGGATACCCGCCATGGATCAGGTTCCTGGTAGTGGAAATGGCGGAAGCGTACAGGATAACAACAAGTACTCTATGCAAATGTCGATGCCACGAGCGAATACTGGGTCCAGATCCGCAGGGACTATGTGCGCCAGGGCCGCATCGACTGCGACGGACTGCAGATGTGGCGGGCAAAATCGGGCGCGGCGAAGACGAACGTGTTCGAGAATTTCTTCAATGTGAATGATGTGTTTGATTCGAGGAGACCGACGCCGGTGAGTGCGACCGGAAAGTCCTGATTTTGCGGCATTCTGTTTCGATCACGGTATAATTGAGTTAATACATCCGTTTTCGATGCCCTATGTAACTATCAACGATGAATGCCTGCATGTTTCAGAATGTAAAAACTCCGCTCTGAACGATGTCTGCAACTTTCTCCATTTTGGAGATGCAACTTTCTCCATTTTTGTCTGCAACTCTTTTCCCAAAAAGTGCTTGCAAAAAACACCCGTTATGAAGACGAGGGCATGATATGGGGCAAGATGGCAGAGGAAACCTGCCGGATGAATCTCGTGGCGGATGATCCATGCCTTTGCGCGGTGACCTATCTCGATGGTGAGTACAAGGAAGAAAACGTGGAGATGATGGCGTGGAAGACCGTCAGGGGAAGTTATCCGGATACAGAGCATGTGAAATTCCGCACGCTGCCGGAGGTCACGGTCGCAAGCTGTACCTACCAGGGAAGCTACACCCAGATCACGGATGTTTACACTGCTGTGATCGCATGGATGGAAGCAAACGGCTACGAGCCTGCTGAACCGATGTTCAACATTTACCACGTCAGCCCGCATGAAACGCAGAACCCGGATGAGTTTGTGACGGAGATCTGTTATCCGGTAAAGAAGAAATAAAGTATTGCAAGGTGATTCGCTGCCCCGGTTTGATAAAAGGCCGGGGCCATCGCCCATCCCGGTAAACTTGTCAGAGAAGAAATAGCAAACTAAGTCGGAGGCCAAGCGGTCTTAGGAAGACAATACAGCTTTGCAACTCCTTG
>JAZRKZ010000239.1:0-7838 GCA_045646565.1 Lachnospiraceae bacterium | reverse complement strand
TCCTAAGACCGCTTGGCCTCCGACTTCCTACGCTTCACCGACTCGGTATTCAGGCTTTCGAGCCGATCCTTGTCGAAGGTAAGGCGATCAAGCTTCACCCGCTCGTCTGTACCGCGTTCAACGCTGACTTTGACGGCGACCAGATGGCCGTGCATCTTCCGCTGACAGTGGAAGCCCAGGCAGAGTGCCGCTTCCTCATGCTGTCCCCGAACAACCTGCTGAAGCCGTCCGACGGCGGTCCCGTTGCCGTTCCGTCGCAGGATATGGTCCTCGGTATTTACTACCTTACCCAGGAGCGCCCGGGCGCGAAGGGCGAGGGGATGCGATTTGCAAGTCTCAGCGAGGCTATCCTTGCTTATGAGAACAAGTACATCACCCTGCAGTCCCGTATCAGCGTGCGCCGCACAAAGAAACACAGCGACGGCACAGTTGTGACCGGCACTGTAGAGAGCACTCTCGGACGTTTCCTCTTCAACGAGATCATTCCGCAGGACCTCGGTTTTGTCGACCGTGAGGATCCGGCAAATGAACTGAAGCTTGAGGTCGACTTCCACACCGGCAAGAAAGACCTGAAGAAGATCCTGACGAAGGTCATCAATGTCCACGGCGCGACAGTGACGGCGGAAGTTCTCGACAAAGTCAAGGCCATGGGCTACAAGTACTCCACAATTTCCGCCATGACGGTATCGATTTCCGATATGACCGTCCCGGCAGAGAAGCCGGAACTCATCCGGGCAGCTCAGGAGACCGTGGATAAGATCACAAGAAACTACCAGCGCGGCTTCGTCACAGAGGAAGAGCGCTACCGCGAAGTCGTTGAGACGTGGAAAGAGACCGACGCGATCCTCACAAAGAAGCTTCTCGACGGACTTGACAAATACAATAACATCTTTATGATGGCTGACTCCGGTGCCCGAGGCAGCGACAAGCAGATCAAGCAGCTTGCCGGTATGCGAGGCCTGATGGCTGATACGACCGGTCACACGATCGAGCTCCCGATCAAGTCGAACTTCCGTGAAGGTCTTGACGTTCTGGAGTACTTCATGTCCGCCCACGGCGCCCGCAAGGGTCTTTCCGATACAGCCCTCCGTACAGCCGACTCCGGTTATCTGACAAGACGACTGGTCGACGTCTCCCAGGAGCTGATCATCCGCGAGATGGACTGCTCACAGGACCGTGATGAGATCCCGGGTATGTGGGTGAGCGCATTTGCGGACGGCAAGGAGAGCATTGAGTCGCTGCAGGAGCGTATCACGGGAAGATTTGCAGCTGAAACGATCTATGACAAGGATGGAAAGATCATCGTCAAAGCCAACCACATGATCCGCCCGGCGAGAGCAGAGCGCGTTGTGAAGTACGGCGTCGACGCGAACGGCGATCCGATCAAGAAGGTCAAGATCCGTACGATCCTTACCTGCCGCTCCAAGCTCGGCATCTGCGTCAAGTGCTACGGCGCGAACATGGCGACCGGCGAAGCCGTCCAGGTCGGCGAGTCTGTCGGTACCATCGCAGCTCAGTCGATCGGCGAGCCGGGTACACAGCTGACCATGCGTACGTTCCATACCGGCGGCGTTGCCGGCGGCGACATCACACAGGGTCTTCCCCGTGTCGAGGAGCTTTTCGAAGCCCGCAAGCCGAAGGGTCTCGCGATCATTTCCGAGATTCCGGGTCTTGTCCAGGTGCTCGACCAGAAGAAGAAGAGAGAAGTTGTTGTCACGGATGTAACGGCAGACGAAGGCGTGAAAGACCGCCAGAAGACGTACCTCATCCCGTACGGCTCGAGGCTCAAGGTTACCGACGGCCAGATCATTGAAGCCGGCGACGAGATCACGGAAGGCTCGGTCAATCCTCACGATATCATGAAGATCCGCGGCATCCGTGCCGTCCAGGATTATCTGCTCCGCGAGGTCCAGAGAGTCTACCGTCTGCAGGGCGTTGAGATCAACGACAAGCACATCGAGGTCATTGTCCGCCAGATGCTGAAGAAGGTCCGCATCGAGAAACCGGGCGATACCGAGTTCCTGCCGGGCGCGTTCGTCGACTTCCTTGATTTCGAGGATATGAACGAGCGGCTCGCAGCGGAAGGCAAGGAGATCGCCGAAGGTACGAGAGTCGTTCTCGGTATCACCAAGGCAGCTCTCGCTACGAACTCCTTCATGTCTGCGGCGTCCTTCCAGGAGACCACAAAGGTCCTGACAGACGCGGCGATCAAGGGACGTATCGATCCGCTGATCGGTCTCAAGGAGAACGTCATCATCGGCCAGCTGATTCCTGCCGGTACAGGTCTTCGCAGATACCGCGGCGTCAGACTTGACACGGACGCCAAGATCGAGCAGAAGAAGGCTCTTCTGGCTGAAGCGGCCAAGACGGTCGAGGAGGAAGCCAAGGTCGAGGAGACGATCCTCCCGGCTGACGACGAAGACGAGGTCATCCTGACCGAAGAATAAGAACGTCGAAGCGCTGCGGCAGAGTTCTTATTATAAGTAGTAATTATTAAGCCACTGCACCCGGCGGGTGCGGTGGCTTTTAAAATTGCCCGCGCGCCGCCTTCGCCCTGCGGGCTTTCGTCGTCGCTCCGAAAAACTCACACACTGTGTGCCACTTCGTGTCACGTGTGCTCGTTTTCCGTTAGCGTCGCTCATGCACTGTCGCTCCGCTTCGTGCGAGCACGAGCGGGCGACATTGCATGGCGACGGGCAATATCGCTAAAAAAGTGCTTGACTCCGAAAAAAACGGGATATATAATATTTGAGCGTGCGCAGAACATGACGCTATTTTTGCGCTCTATTTTATGCGTGCACTACAGATGAAAAAAGCAGCCGAACCCGCCGCGTATGAAACGACGCGGACTATGTAAAGGAGGGAATCAAAAAGGAATGCCTACATTTAATCAGTTAGTCAGAAAAGGAAGAGAAACTTCTGCTAAGAAACCGAAGGCGCCGGCTCTTCAGAGATCATTCAACTCCCTGAAGAAGAAGAGTGTCAAGAATTATTCCCCGCAGAAGCGCGGTGTCTGCACAGCCGTTAAGACTGCTACACCGAAGAAGCCGAATTCAGCGCTTCGTAAGATCGCCAGAGTTCGTCTTTCCAACGGCGTTGAAGTTACGTCCTATATCCCGGGCGAAGGCCACAATCTTCAGGAGCATAGCGTTGTTATGATCCGTGGCGGCCGTGTTAAGGACCTTCCTGGTACAAGATATCATATCATCCGAGGCACTCTTGATACCGCAGGTGTTGCGAACCGCCGTCAGGCCCGTTCAAAATACGGCGCGAAGAGACCGAAGAAGTAAAGACACACACTATGAGGCAGCCGCGACGGCTGCATGAGTCGAAAGACTTGTATGTCTGCGTATAAGCAGCATATCATCAGAATCACATTCCGAAGCTATAATATTTGTACGGTATCTTTGATGTCCCGTTCGGCTGTGGGCCATATAGAGATTACGTCCGTGCGAACACATAGGAAAGGCTATTGTGAGTACCTGTGATAAGATCATTATGATTTAGGAGGGAAGTTACGTGGCACGTAAAGGACATATCGCAAAACGTGAGACCTTAGCAGATCCGATGTACAACAGCGTACTTGTTTCCAAGCTGGTCAACCAGATCATGCTTGACGGCAAGAAGGGCGTTGCTCAGAAGATCGTTTACAATGCATTTGCAAAGGTCGAGGCAAAGTCCGGGAAACCGGCAGTAGAAGCATTCGAGGAAGCTATGAATAATATTATGCCGATCCTCGAGGTAAAGGCAAGACGTATCGGTGGCGCAACATACCAGGTCCCGATCGAAGTTCGTCCGGACAGACGCCAGGCTCTGGCTCTGCGCTGGCTGACAAACTTCTCCAGAAGACGCTCCGAGAAGACTATGGAAGACCGTCTTGCAAACGAAATTCTGGATGCGATCAACAACACTGGCGCATCTGTGAAGCGTAAAGAAGAAATGCACAGAATGGCTGAAGCTAATAAGGCGTTTAGTCATTACAGATTCTAAAGAGCGGCGTCACCTGGCGTTCGCTTTAGCCTGATTAGCGTAGACCAGACTTTTTAGAGGAGAGATATTAATGGCTGGGACAGGAAGAGAATACCCCCTGGAGAGAACTAGGAACATCGGTATCATGGCTCATATTGATGCCGGTAAGACAACATTGACAGAGCGTATCCTGTACTATACCGGTGTAAACTACAAGATCGGCGACACGCACGAAGGTACAGCGACAATGGACTGGATGGAGCAGGAGCAGGAACGTGGAATCACGATCACTTCTGCGGCGACAACATGCCATTGGACACTGGAAAAAGACGGCAAGCCGATGCCGGAAGCCCTTGAGCATCGTATCAATATCATTGATACGCCTGGCCATGTAGATTTCACCGTAGAAGTAGAGCGCTCGCTCCGCGTCCTTGACGGCGCGGTAGGCGTTTTCGACGCAAAGGGCGGCGTCGAGCCTCAGTCCGAGAACGTATGGCGTCAGGCCGATAAGTACAATGTTCCGCGTATGGCGTTCATCAACAAGATGGATGTCATCGGCGCGAACTTCTACGGCTCTGTCGACCAGATCAGAACACGCCTCGGAAAAAATCCAATCTGTCTGCAGATTCCGATCGGCGCCGAGAGTGAGTTCGAAGGCCTGATCGATCTCTTTGAGATGCAGGCGTATTATTATGAAGGCAAAGACGGAGCAGAGGTCGTTGTGAAGCCGATTCCTGCTGAGTATGAGGAAAAGGCCGAAGAATACCGTTCGCTGCTTGTCGAAAAAATCTGTGACCTCGATGAGGACCTGATGATGATCTATCTTGAGGGCGAGGAGCCGACCGTAGAGGAAATGAAGGCTGCTCTCCGCAAGGGATGCGTCGAAGGTACGGCTATTCCGGTATGCTGCGGTTCCGCTTACAGGAACAAGGGCGTACAGAAGATGCTGGACGCGGTCATCGAGTACATGCCGAGCCCGCTCGACATTCCTGCAATCGTCGGCACGGATATGAATGGCGACGAGGACCATCGCGAGTCTTCTGACTCGGAGCCGTTCTCCGCACTTGCGTTCAAGATCATGACAGACCCGTTCGTTGGCAAGCTTGCTTACTTCCGCGTTTATTCCGGTACACTTGACTCCGGTTCCTACGCTCTCAATTCGACAAAGAATAAGAAAGAGCGTATCGCCCGCATCCTTCAGATGCACGCGAACAAGAGAATGGAGCTTGACAAAGTCTACTCCGGCGACATCGCGGCAGCGATCGGTCTCAAAAACACAACAACCGGTGACACACTCTGCGACGAGAAGCACCCGATCATCCTGGAATCCATGGAATTCCCGGATCCGGTCATCGAGCTCGCGATCGAGCCGAGGACCAAAGCCGGCCAGGACAAGCTGGGCGCCGCGCTTTCGAAGCTCGCGGAGGAAGATCCGACATTCCAGCAGCATACGAACAAGGAAACAGGCCAGACGATCATTGCCGGCATGGGCGAGCTCCATCTGGAGATCATCGTAGACAGACTCCTTCGTGAGTTCCATGTTGAGGCCAATGTCGGTGCTCCGCAGGTCTCCTACAAAGAGACATTCTCGAAGGTGGTAGATCAGGAGTACAAGCACAGAAAACAGTCCGGCGGTTCCGGTCAGTATGGTCACTGCAAAGTCATCTTCACACCGATCGACCCGAACGGCGAAAACCTGTACATATTCGAGAATACGACGACGGGCGGCTCCATCCCGAAGGAATATATCCCGGCAATCGACGCCGGTATCCAGGACGCGATGAAAGCCGGTTCCCTCGGCGGATTCCCGGTCGTCGGCATCAAGGCCAACGTCTATGACGGAACTTATCATGAGGTCGACTCTTCGGAAATGGCGTTCCACATCGCGGGATCCATGTGCTTCAAGGAAGCGATGAAGAGATCCGATCCGGTCCTTCTTGAGCCGATCATGAAAGTGGAAGTCACAATGCCGGAAGAGTACATGGGCGACGTCATCGGCGATATCAATTCACGCCGTGGCCGTATCGAGAGCATGGAGGACGTAGGAAACGGCAAGCAGGTAACAGGCTATGTTCCGCTTTCCTCAATGTTCGGCTATGCGACAGACCTTCGTTCCAGAACGCAGGGCCGCGGCAACTACTCAATGTTCTTCGAGCGGTATGAGCCGGTCCCGAAGGGCATTGCGCAGAAGATCCTTAACGTTAAGGATTGATGTTTAAAGTCACCGGCGCCGCAGGAATGCGGCCGCCGTGCGAACCATATGGCAATAAATAAGTAAAAGTATACTTAGAAACTACTTGCAAAGAATGCTGAATTGAAATATAATCAACTTTAGCATTTTGCGCGAACACTACTTCGAGCTCAAAAATACAGAGCTGACCATTAAGGAGGAGAAATACAAAATGGCAAAGCAGAAGTTTGACAGATCAAAGCCGCATGTAAACATTGGTACAATCGGTCATGTCGATCATGGCAAGACAACTCTTACAGCAGCTATTACACAGGTCCTTGCTAAGAGAGTTCCGTGCGCTGGCAACCAGTTCGTCGATTTCGCTCATATCGATAAGGCTCCGGAAGAGAGAGAGCGTGGTATCACGATCCAGACTGCTCACGTAGAGTATGAGACAGCGAAGAGACATTATGCACACGTTGACTGCCCAGGCCATGCTGACTATGTCAAGAACATGATCACAGGTGCTGCTCAGATGGACGGCGCTATCCTCGTAGTTGCTGCTACTGACGGCGTTATGGCTCAGACAAAGGAGCACATCCTCCTTGCACGCCAGGTCGGTGTTCCGGCTATCGTTGTTTTCATGAATAAGGTCGATATGGTTGATGACGATGAGCTCCTTGACCTTGTCGAGATGGAAATCACAGAGCAGCTTGAGGAGTATGGCTTCGAAGATTGCCCGATTATCCGTGGCTCCGCTCTTAAGGCTCTTGAGAACGTTGACGATCCGTACGCTGACAACATCATGGAACTCATGGATGCTGTTGACGATTTCATTCCGGAACCGGCTCGTGAGACAGATAAGCCGTTCCTTATGCCGGTCGAGGACGTTTTCACGATCTCTGGTCGTGGTACAGTTGCTACAGGCCGTGTTGAACGTGGTATTCTTAAGCTCAATGACCCGGTCGAAATCCTTGGCGTACGCGAAGGCAAGAAGACATCTGTTGCTACAGGTATCGAAATGTTCCACAAGCTCCTTGACTACGCAGAAGCTGGCGACAACATCGGCGTTCTTCTTCGTGGCGTTGAGCGTACAGGTATCGAGCGTGGCCAGGTCGTTGCTAAGCCGGGCACAGTAACATGCCATAAGAAATTCACAGCTCAGGTCTACGTCCTTACAAAGGATGAAGGCGGCCGTCATACACCGTTCTTCAACAACTATCGTCCGCAGTTCTATTTCAGAACAACTGACGTTACTGGCGTTATCTCTCTGCCGGAAGGCGTTGAGATGTGCATGCCGGGCGACAACATCGAGATGACCATCGAGCTGATCCACCCGATCGCTATGGAGCAGGGTCTTACATTCGCTATCCGCGAAGGTGGCCGTACAGTCGGTTCAGGCCGTGTTGCTTCCGTTATCGAATAATCTCGAAATAGCCTGAGTTTATCAGTAAAATCAAGATTAAAGGAATCCCCGTCACTTACAGGTGGCGGGGATTTTTACGTTCGTTGATGCTATTTTGATGCTAATTATTCATTTTATGTTTGGAATTCCTGATTTTGCGTAGGCGTCAAGCCAAGGTGCCTGATTCGTGCTTGCACGAGATGAAGGCACTTTGGCGACCGCCCGACATCGAGCATGAAATGCGAGATGGAGGTGGTGACGCCGGGTGGGTAGTATTGCGGCTTGCCGCATACT
>JAZRKZ010000238.1:0-3561 GCA_045646565.1 Lachnospiraceae bacterium | reverse complement strand
AAACACAGGTCACAGCGTCGCCGTCCCTCCATACTGAAAGCGGCTGAGCCGTCGCGTACTTAAGGGTCGTTCCCTCGATATCCATGTTGAAGGGCAGGATCGCATTTTCACCGGCCGCCAGCGAAATATTCTCCATCCGGATCGTCTCTGTCTCCAGCCCGAGCGTGATGGTCTCGCCGTTCTTATCCTCACAGACTGCATGATCCTGAAAGTTATTGATAAATACAAATCCTCTTTCGCCGTCCGTCCGCACCGCGTAGCGAAGCGGTCCCTGATCTGCCGGGTCGATCTTCTGGCTGTTCTCCGGAAGAGAAGTCACAAGATTGCACAGCCTCTCTCCGAAATGCTTCGTGAACATGTGGATCGTGCGAAGCCTAAAGAAACTCGGCCGAACCTGCCCGAACTCACCGAGCGGAGCCTGATAATCGTAGGATATTTTCGGGCACTGGCCTTCATTCATATAGGTCCCGCATGCGCCGATCGGATTGCTGCCGCCGCGGTACATGTAATAACCGGGGAAATTACAGCCGCTGCCGAGCTTTATATTGGCCATGGCGTCCACGGATTCATAGGGCAGCCGGAATCGGTAGTTGTATGTCGCCATCATACCGCCGCCCATCTCGCAGCAGGCATACGGCCGGCTCTCCGGATCATAGGCCGGACTGAAATTATAGGTGCTGCGGACCGCGCTGTTATGATTGTCGCGGTAGAGATATTCCGGAGTCGCCGGGTGCACATAGCCCTCCCCTACGAACATCCATGGCCAGAAAGCGTAACCTCCCCAAAGAGGCATCATCTCCTCCGCCGGCGTCGCCGCACCGCCCCAGCCGGTGCAGGTGAAGAAGACCGGACGGATGCCGGCCTCCACAGCCAGCTGCCTGAGCTTTCGCATGTATCCGATTCCGTCCGCACCGCCCGGGATCCATTCATTGGAAATTCCCGTGGTCATCTCCCAGGGGGCGGCGGAGTGCATATATTCATTTTCGATCTGGACGCCGATGACCGGTCCCCCGTCCCGGTAGAAAAGGCCGCAAATCTGCTCCTGGATCTTTTCATACAGAATCTTCGTGTATGCCAGAAATCCCTCGTTATCGCTTCTCACCTCGAACGGCTTGCCGTAAAGCCAGTCCGGGAGCCCGCCGTTCCTGACTTCCCCGTGGTCGAACGGTCCGATGCGGAGAATGACATACATTCCGTACCTGCCGCAAAGCTCCACGAACTTTCGGATATTCCTGCGACCGTCAAAGCGGAATTCTCCTTCCTTCTCCTCGTGATGGTTCCAGAAGACATAGGTCGAGATCACATTGAGTCCTCCGGCTTTCATCTTCCGGATCGTGTCTTCCCACTGATTCTCACGGACCCTGCTGTAATGGCACTCCCCGCTGACCGCGAAGAAAGGCCTGCCGTCCCGCAGCATGTAATAATTATTGAAGCCCAGCTCATGTCCGTCCGGGTCTGTCCCAAAAAAGTGCTCCCGCGGCAGGGGATACAGGTCCTGCTTTCCCGGATTTGCGAGCTCTATTCTGTGTTCAGCCATTTTCGTGCTCCTTAAGCTTTTGAGATAGCGATGTGTATGCATATACACACTTACAAGAGACGCCCCACCTATAGCCGGTTACTATAAGCGGGGCGGAATCTTTAAATCCTCAGCTGGTTCGATATTCGTTCCTCTGTATTGCCGAGCCTGCAGCGTTATTTAATCAATGTAGTCGGATCAATCTGCTGTATCCGGGGGCGCCATCTCGGTCGTCGGATTCTTCGGCGGGAACAATTTCGAGAACACGAAGAAACAGATACCGGCCACGATGAGACCCGGGATAATTGACTGATGGACTTTGTAGCTTCCGATGTAGCCGTGCCATACATTGTCGATCAGGACGACGACGACCGTACCGCTGATCAGGGAGGCAGCCGTACCGATCGTGGACGCACCGCTCCAGTACATACCGACCACGTACGGGAAGAAGGTTCCTGCCGCGCGGAGCGTGAAGCAGAACATCAGGATCGTAAGAAGGCTGCTCGTGTTGAACAGCGCGATGAACATTGCAAATAAGCCGACGAGCAGCATCGTGATCTGCGTCACGCGCATGATTTCCTTGCTGTCCGCGTCTTTCTTGATGAACTGCTTGTAGATGTCATTTGCAAAGACAGAGCCGGCACCGAGCAGGTCGGAGTCAGAAGAAGACATGGTCGCAGAGATAATACCTGCGAAGAGAAGTCCGCAGATGAACGCCGGCATAACTTCCGCCGCCAGGACAGGAAGCGCATAACGTGCGCCTACGCTTGCGAAGTCATCTGCGTTGAACTTGCCCATATTGATGAGAGCGAGCATGATAACGCCGAGAACTGCCGGAATGAATGCATAGATGAAGTTGCAGATCGCGGAAAGGATCGCGCCCTGCTTCGCTGCCTTCTCGTCTTTTGCGGCGTAGAAACGGGATACCGCTTCCTGCCCGACCGAGAAGGTCGCAACGTACATGACGACAAGTCCTATGATACTTATAAGATCATAGCCTCCGTTTTCTCCTCCGATCAGAGAGAGCGTTCCCTCCGGGATGTTCGCCGTGACCTGGCTCCATCCGCCTGCATAATTCAGTGCAAATGGAATTGCGATCGCCATACCGAAAATGATCAGGATCATCTGAACGTTATCCGTAATGGATACAGACCAGAGACCGCCCATGATCGAGTAAGCTGTAACGACGCCGGCAGTGATGATGACCGCCATCTTGTAGTTGATGCCCAGCATTGTCGAAAGGACGACGGCTGCCGCAATGAACTGTCCTGCTGTCAGACCGACCAGCGGGATAAATGTAACGATACTGGTGATCAGGCCGATTCCCTTTCCATAGCGTCTGCGGAAATACTCCGGAACGGTCTTGATCTCCGTCTTGCGGAACATCGGAGCCAGAAAACTCATGATGATGAACGCAAGGCCGATCGCAATGATATACCACGCAGAAGTAAGACCGTAACCGGACATACCGTTCTGCACAACGCCGAGCGAGGAACCGCCGCCGATCTCAGTCGCGGTCAGCGTTCCCGCCATCAGGATAGGACCGAGCCTCCTTCCGGCGACCATAAAGTCCGAATTGCTCTTGATACGTTTCGATGAAGCCCAGCCGATATAAAGCATGATCAGCATATAGGCAACAACGATAACCGTAACAGTTATGTTGACATGCATCTTTCTCCCTCCTCTTTGTGAAAATTTCGCTGCTTTGTTTATGGGTGACCTGTGAAAGAAAAACATCTCAGAATTCGGATCTGAAACGGTTTTTCCCTTCACTTCAACAATTTACTATATTACATAAATCATGTCAAGTTGCCTGACTTTATAAGGAAACCTGCGTGAAAAACTGCAGATTTAATGAGTTTTTAATTTTTCTTTCACGATATTTTCATCAGATAAGGCTATTGTGTATTTGCATCAGGCGAAGCATTTTAGAAGAATAAACATCGAATGCTCTTTTGCAGTTTGATTTAGTGTACCCGTCGTTTATAATAAAAATAGTGAAGAATTCCTATAAGGAGGAAATTGTTATGGAAGAGAACAAAATC
>JAZRKZ010000237.1:0-2818 GCA_045646565.1 Lachnospiraceae bacterium | reverse complement strand
AGGCTGTCGCCGCAGTGGTACATGATCGCATTCACCAGGGTACCGTCGGGATGGCCCGGTGCCGGGTGGACAGTCATGCCTTTCGGTTTGTTGACGATCAGGATATCGTCGTCCTCATAGAGGATGTCAAGCGGTAGATCCTCGGGAAGGATCTCTGTCAGGGCGACCTCGGGGATGAGCACGTCCACTCTCTCGCCCCGGGCCATCTTCCGGCTGCTCTTGATGAGCCTGCCCTCCACCGTGATGTTCCCGTCCGCTATCAGTTTTTGAATATGGGACCTCGACAGATCGGGCAGAACGGATGCAAGAAAACGGTCTGCCCGCACGTTATGAAATTCTGCCGGCACCTCATAGGTGACAGATTCCTGTTCTGTCGGCATCCCATAAGAGACAGTTTCCTGTTCCATAGTTCCTCCGGTTCCTGTCAGTCTGATTTCTTTTTATCCGATAGAAATTCCAGATCCGATTCCTTATAGTGGAACATGATCAGGAAGAAGAATGCAAATGCAGCCACCGTCACATAAATATCCGCAACATTAAAGATCGGAAAGTCGATCAGTGAAAAATACAGAAAATCTCTGACGTAGATCAGCATAAGTCGGTCAATGAAATTGCCCACAGCGCCTGCTGCGACAACGACGCTGAGGATCCGCAGGGGCAGATACTTTCTGCTGTCCGGGATCTTCACGTAGATATAGGTGATGAACGCAAGGAATACGACGGTCAGCACGATGAAGAACCAGCGCTGGTTCTGCAGCATGCCGAAGGCCGCGCCGCGGTTCTCAAGATAACGCAGTTCAAAGACGCCGGGGAAGATCACGAAGGGGCCGTCAGCGAGGCGGTCTGCGGCCAGGATCTTTGTGATCTGGTCGAGCCAGATCAGTACGGCTAGGGCGATGAGCGCCGCCATATACCGGATAGTTACTTTTTTGTCCATAAATTAGTCCTCTGTTACTCCTTAGGCCATAGAATCAGTCCTCTATAGAAATCTCACCGCCGTTGATGAATTTGATACCGGCAAGGAGATCTTCGTCTGTCAGGTCATCGCAGATGAACGCATGGCCGATCCGGTCGAGAAGGATGAAGCGGATTTTGCCTGCCGCCATCTTCTTATCCGTTTTTGTAATGCGCAGAATCTCCTCGTTGTCGATACCGTCCGCGAAGATCGGAAGGTCAAAGGCGACGAACATATCCCGGATCTCATAGAGCTCATCGGTGCCGATGAGACCGCGCCGGGCGCTGATGCAGGCAGCGGCGATACAGCCGAGAGCGACACAGGCGCCGTGCGGCATGCTGAAATCCATGTATTTTTCGATGGCGTGGCCGATTGTGTGGCCAAGGTTGAGGAGCGCTCTCTCCCCTTTCTCGGTCGGGTCGCGCTCGACGATTCCGATCTTGATGTTCGCAGTCCGGCGGACCATCTCAAGGACTGTTTCCGGATCGCGCTCGTTGACCCCGTCCATATTTTCGAGGATCCACTCATAGAATTCCTCGTCCCCAAGAAGCGCCGACTTGAGCACTTCGCCCATGCCGGAAGCATACTGGTCATCGGACAAAGTCTTAAGGACAGACGGATTCGTGTAGACGAATTCAGGCATATGGAAAGCGCCGACCATGTTCTTATAACCGCCAAAGTCCACGCCGGTCTTGCCGCCGATGCTCGAATCGACCTGGGCAAGCAGCGTTGTCGGGACCTGCACGAAGGAAATACCGCGCAGATAGGTCGCCGCCGTGAATCCTGTCATATCCCCCACTACGCCGCCGCCGAGTGCGAGCAGCGAATCTCTGCGGTCGAGATGATGCTTAAGCAGGAACGCGTACAGGCCTTCGATCGAAGCGAGGTTCTTGTGCTCCTCCCCTGCCGGGAACGCATAGATATATACCTCGTCGAACTGATCCTGGATCGCTTCCCGGACTGCCTCCGCATAAAGCGGGACCGTGTTCGTATCGCCGACAATGCAGATACGCTTCGAGCGGATCTGAGAGTTATTGTAGGCTTCCTTTAAGGCGTCGAATGTATTGTAAAAATAGATGGCTGACATAGGTTCCTCCCTTCACAGGCAAACAAGAAAAAGAGCATCAGGGACATGATCACTGATGCTCAAATAATCATATTAATACGGGGATCTCATGGAAGGAATCTCAAAATCGCTTCCGTCGAGAATGCTCTGTACGTCACCGTATGTATCGACTCCGGCAGGAGTGATGAGGTAGATATAGTTGGATACGATCTTCAGGTCGCCGTCCAGCGCGTAGCATACGCCGCATGTGAAGTCAATGATCCGCTGCGCCATATCGATATCGATCCCCTCGAGATTGAGGACGACCGGCCTTGATTCCTTGAGGATATCGGCGATATCCTTGGTATCTTCCATGGAAGAAGGTCTGATCACGTTGAGGCCCATCTGCGCCTGACTTCCCTTCTTGGCCTTGGCGGTTTTGGCTTTTTTGGCTGCCTTCTCACGCTCACGGGCTTCACGCTCTTTTTCGCGCTCGCGGTCTCTTTTCGCCTTCGTCTGGTTCTGACGTGTGCTCTGGTAGGAGGAGCTTCCGCCTCTTCTTGCTGCTCTCGGATCGTCCTCGTAGTCGTCCATCGCATCATCGTCAGCGAAATCGTCTTCGTCATCATCGAAATCATTATTGGACTTCTTTGTAAACTTTTCGAAGAAACGCTTCTTTGGTTTTTCCTCTTCGTAATCGTCATAATCATCGTCGAAGTCGTCTTCTTCGTCATCGTAGAAGTCGTCATCGTCGTAATCATCGTTTAATCTGATTGCGTCAAGAAATTTATCAAAAAAACTCATGTTTCGTTCTCCGT
>JAZRKZ010000236.1:0-8077 GCA_045646565.1 Lachnospiraceae bacterium | reverse complement strand
GGAGAAACGCATCGATATACCTTCGTCGCCGCCCCAGCCGGAGCAGACGATCTGGATTCCTGCATTTGCGAAAGACTCCATCGAGTCGGCGATTATGCCGGTATCATATTCGCAGATCTCCTCCCGCTTGCCGCGGGACAGGATCCTATCCGTATTGAGCGCCTCCTTCACGCTCCGAAAGACGCATGCATTCCCCTTTTCGGCGCAGAAGCGGCGGATGATCTCGCGTTCGTCGCGGACCGGCTCATCATCCGTATGCCGGATTTCATAGTCGTCGGGAGAAGGCGACCAGGTGAAGACGATCGGCAGTTCATCCCCTCTCTGCGCGGCAAGCTCGTCGATGAGCGCTGTCGTCATACCGGAGTCGAGACCGCCGGAGAACTCGCAGCCGAGTTTTTTACCCGCCACGGCCTCATAGCGGATCCGCACCGCGTCCCGAAGAAGCCTCGCGCAGTCATCATAGTACTCCTCATCAAGCATACGAGGCGTCGCCCTGCGCTTTCCGGGAATATAGAACCGCTGCATCACGCCGGGCGCTCCCATTTGCTCAAAGCGAAGAATGCTGCCGTGGACGACCTTCTTTATATTTGCATAGACGGTATCCGTCTCCGAAGACTGCGATCCCATCGTCAGAATATCATACATCATACACGGGTCGATTTCCGGCTCGACGTGCGGCAAGTGGGCCATCGGGCGGTAGTCGGAGGAGACTGTAAGACAGCCCTCCTTCATCGTGTAGTAGAGAGGCCGTACGCCGATGTGGTCGCGGATGAGCTGAACGGAGCCGTCGGCCCGGTCGATCAGGACCGCGGCAAAATCGCCGTTCACATCGAGAAGCCCCCTCGGGCCGAGATTCTCGAAGACTGTGACAAGGAGTTCCTCGTCGCTGACGTCGTCAGCCGCCTGCACTGCCTGCAGCATTGCGCCGCGATTGTAAATAATGGCGTCGCAGACCGCGATGTGACGGGCGGTCATGATGACAGGCCGACCGCACAGAACGCCCGTGTGCATCCCGCTTATTGAGCTTCCGCAGATGATCTGCCTGCCCCCGGCGCCGAGGATCTCATAGCCGCTGTCGGCCCGTCCGTAGACGGCAAGCCCGACAAGCATCGTGTTTGCGGCGGCCTTTGTGTCCTCTATTCTGTTTTCCTTTTCGCTGATGATTGCAAAAATCCCACTCATAATTCTCTACCATCCCTTTCGTGCGGCCAAATTTCCGCAGCTGTCAGCCGGACGCCGTCTCATCTCCGCCTCCGGATCGTCCCCGATTGTCTGCCCCGCCGAACGGATGCACGAAAAAACCGTCCTGCGCCCGCACAAAGTAGGTGAGCAGGGTCTGACCCGCCGCGCAGCCGACGTAATTGTACCAGGGAAGATGATACGGAAAGAGGACGAGCCAGATGAGGAGGACGCCCGCAAGGACGCTCAGCGCATTGGCGCAGGCCAGCTTTCCGGCGTATTTCATTCGGAGCTTCTTTTCGCTCCAGTCCCACGGACCGTACAGGTTAAAGCGCCGGAAGATCAGCACTGTAAGGATCGCTGTCGGCACACTGGACAAGATCCATATCTGCATCGGGATCCTCGCTGCCCGCAGGAATTTTGTGGGGCCGTAATAAATAATGTCGACGACCTGCAGCATGCCTCCGCCCGTCAGGATCACGGCCAGCGCGTCGTAGACCGCCAGCGGCCCGGCGTAACAGATGATCCCGATCAGCGCGCCGAGGGTGTTATGAAACGTATCGTCGAATTCCGCAAGGCCCCTCCCCGTCACGAACTGGGCCGTTTCGACAAAGATGAATAAAAAAGCGCAGATCATCAGTATCTTTCGCAGGTCGCTGCAGCCCAGCCGCCATGCGGCGGCCGAAACGAGGTAGCCGATCGGCACTGTGATCAGAATGTTGATCACAAGGAGCTGGAACCGGTACACATCCCCCCGAAGCGCTCTCGTAATCGTCCAGAACGGCGTCAGATTGGCTCTTTGATTGTATGTCCCGCGCAGAAGCAGGGTCTGCGAGAGAAAAAACAGAAGATAGACAAAGAGAAGAACGTAAATGATTCTCCGGTCTGTCAGATGTCTTCCGTAAGAATTACTTGCTTTCAGGTTCATCTTTCCCAAACAGCTTCCTCACAAGTTTATAAGGCCCTCTCACTATGTAGTAGAGGAAGAAAAATCTGTCGCTGAAATGGAATTTCTCAAAATCCTTCTCCGACGGATCAATCCTTCTCTTCTTCTCCCTCTTCGTGACCAGACCGCGGCGGTCCATCTCCCCGTCAAGGAACAGACGGTAGGCTTTGAACGTATCGTCTTTCCGGCCGTTCGATCCGATAAGGACTTTCATCATCTCTGTAACGAGCTGCGTCCCGAACACAGTCCGCGTCTCATCCTCGCCGGCAGCCAGGGCCGCGAGGCTCTCAGAGGCTTCCATGGCGAACATCAGCTTCCGCATAGCAGCGATGTTCTTCACCTTCGAGCGGTCAATGAGCGGATGACGGTTCAGAGCGTCGAAATCGACGAGCCACTTCATCCACATATAGCCGTGCTGCACGCCGTGATAGGCCAGGTATACGTGCAGTTCCTCTGCGCAAAACGACGGAAGTATCTGGCCGTAGAACTCAAGCTCTGATTTCGCGTCGTCAATTGAAAGGAGCGCGACGTTCATGAAATCGGCTACGCGCCAGTGGAGCTCGAGCCGGACGCCGCTTTCTGACTCGAAATCATAGTCATGGAATTTCGACTCGTAGACTTCTGTCTGCTTTTTCGTCTCAACATAATCCTTAAGGCAGGTATAGCCATGGTCCAGCAGGATCTCTTTGGCCCTCCCGATCTCGTCATGCGGGATCAGCAGGTCGATATCCGTAGCGACGCGGTACGTCGCCTCACCGTAGAGGATCTTGGAAAGGACAACGCCCTTTAGCGGTACCGCCCTGATCCCCGCCTCGTTCATGAGCCGCACGAGCTTCACAAGCTCGCCGGCCTGCTTCATGCACGCGATCTTATTCCGGTCCGCGTTTCGATAGAGCTCCCGGACCATATCCGTGATCCCGCTCTCCTCTCCGCGCCTCGTCGCCTGGCTAAGCCCCGGAAAATACTTCTTGAGGTTCGCGGCAAAGAGTCCGTAAACCTGATGAACGTAGGAGATCCGGATAGCTTCCTCAAGATCGATTCCCTCGGAGTACAGCTTTTCCGCCCTCCGAAGATAGATTTCCGGCATCGGTTCGGCGCACATGAGGAAGACGAACCGCATCTCTCTTGTAATTCCGTTTTTCATGCAAATGTCGCAGTCACCGTGAACTGCTCTCTCCCTTCTGCCCCGGTGATGATCATATCACCGCAGCGCGCCCACGCATGGGCTCTCATACGGCCGTTCTCCGCCCGGGCAAGACCCATGTACACCGTCATTTTTTCATGCAAAAGAAGGCGTTTAGCTATACACGCCTCCACCAGACATTCATTCTTAAAATGCAGCCGCGGGCAGACGATCCTGACAGCCCGGCGCACATCGAGACACTGCTGCGCGTCACGTACGGCTTCCGGTCCCTCCGGCGATATTTCTCCCTTGTTCCCAAGTCTTTCGCAGATATCGCGGAACGCGTGATCGGCGATCAGCCGTTTGTAATAAAATGCCAGAAAGAGCACTCTGACGCACAGGATCTTGAGATGCAGCGGATATCCGAGAAATTTCAGAATGTATCTCATGCGTCTACCTTATCGATGATCCCTCTCTCCGCACAGCTGAGGAGAAAAGCCTTCGTCTGCTTCTCACACACGGACCGCTCGACATCGAACTTCTTTGTCAGCTCATCCACGATCTCGCTGAGGGTCTTCGGCTCCGCGATGAGATTCCAGATCGCCCCGCCGGTCCTGCCGAGGTTATAGTATTTGCCTGTCATGATGTCCATCATGACGGTCTCGCCGTCCATGTCGGCAGCGATAAGATCCTGTTTTCTTCTGTATGTTTCAGCCATAAATAAACTCCTCCGTCATATCCCAGAGTTCCGCCTCGGATGTTCCCTCGTAGCGGAAAAGATGCGCCGCCGAAAGACGGGCCGCGCAGGATGCGCACTTCTGAAAATGCGCCTGCCGCGCTTCATTTGTCACCAATAGATAAGTCCTGTATGTGTGGATCTGCAGAAGGACCGCTTTCTCAAGTCCCTTCACTTCTTCGATCAGAGGCCGGACGCCGCGCTCTCCCTCTTTGGGGATCAGCTGCAGCACGCCGATCAGCTCGACTGTCTCGTCGAGGAACTTGTCGGACACATTCATAGCGAACTTCGTCCGGTCCTCCTCCTTAAAGACCGCGTGGTCTCTGTCGTCCCAGTTCCCGCAGCGGCGGATCGCATCCTCCCAGAGCTTCTGCTGGGGGAACGATGGTTCCGCGAGTACTTTTCCTTTCTCGAGGCGGATCGGCGTGACGTCATCCGTCACGAGCCGGTAGCCTCTTTTAAGAGCCTCCGAGGACAGGGATGACTTGCCCGCACCGGATACGCCCGTGATCAGTATGCCTCTGCCGTCTCTGGCAACGCAGCTGCCGTGCATGGGGACCTCTCCCCTCTGGTGCAGGATCGCTCCGAGGACCAGACCCGTGACATAGGCCTGCATCTGCCCTTCAAGCGATGGATCGTCGTAGAGCCGTTCGACCCGGATCTCCTGTCCCATACCGGCGTAGAGCCTGACAACATTTTCAATTTCCACCCAGACCTCGTCCCTGCCCAGGATACAGTCCGACCAGGTACTGATCGGCTCCCTGACAAGATCGGGGGACGCCGGCATGCTGATGATGCGCACATCCGGCACGGCGTCCGCATCTGCCGGCGGCATCTGCACGAGCGGAAAATCCGACACAATTATAAGGCCGAAGCCTTTCATCTTATATTCCATTCAACCGTCCTTCATTCTAAACAAGTAACTTTCCGGATCCGCAAGGAGCTCGTCGGCACTGCCCGACTCGCCGAGACGGCCTTCCGTAATGACGAGTATATCATCTGCTTTCTCAATTGTCGATACGCGGTGTGCGATGAGGATCACGGTCACATGGTCCTTAAGGCTCATAAGTACATCCGCGATCAGCCGTTCATTTTCAAAATCAAGTGCGCTCGTCGCCTCATCCAGAATGAGCAGTTCCGGATTGCCAGCCAGGGCCCTGGCAAGCACGATCCTCTGAACTTCCCCGCCGGAGAACATAGCCCCGTCGTCTCCCATTCGGATATCGAGCGGATCCATCCCGCTATCCGCCTTTTGCGTGAGGAATTCGTAAGCCCGGCTCCTCTTAAGGGATTCTATGACTTTCTCATCGCTGATACCGGGGTGGAATCTCGCGATGTTCTCTCTCACGCTGGCGTTCAGGATCATCGGATTCTGCGGAACATAGCAGATCCGGTCCTTTGGCACCGCGATCCTGACCTCGCCGGACTTCGGTCTCAGGAAGCCGAGGATCAGGTCGACCGCGGTACTCTTTCCGGCTCCCGACGGTCCTGTGAGCGCGGTGATCGCATGTGATCTGACTGCAAATGAAACATCCCACAGCGCATCCTTCCCCGCCCCCGCGTAGGAAAAGCTCACGTGCGAGAACTCGACGGCAACTCCTTCCGGAAGAGATGCGCCGAACTCGGAATCCGTACCGGCTCCCGGGTCTGCGCCCGCTCTCGACCGGACCTCCTCCATGACTTTGTAGGCGGGAAGCGTCTCCCGAATTCCCATGATATATTCCTGCGTCGACGGGAGCAGAGGCCATATCCGCATAAAGACGTAGAGAACGATCACCAGATGAGACGTCTCGATCTGCAGAAAATACACGGCTCCGAAGAAGATCACGCTGATGAGCACAGCCTCGCCGATCGTAGAGAGCATACGGGGCCGGGCGATATTGTCCGCCGACAGGACCATCGTATTTTCGAGGGTCCTCGAGGCGTCGTCAAAGCGCTTCGCCTCCACCTCCTCGATTCCGTAGCTGCGGATTTCCTTGAAGCCTGACAGCTGCGTCTTCATCTCCGATGTGAAACTGTCGTACTGGGCGGTCAGCATATTGCCGATCTTGTTGGACTTTTTCGTAAAAGGCCTGAAGAAGACAAAGAAGACAGCGCCGGAAAATATGACAAAGACAGACAGGGGAACGGACATGGCGAAGGCCACGGTGAGTTCCACAAGAGCGGTCGCCATATTGGTCAGCATGCAGAGGAAATAATTTACCGTCGTCGTCAGACGGGGAATTTCGTTGACCATCGCGTCCATATGCCTTGCCTGACTGCCGGAAGCGTAGCTCTCCCAGGACGTATTCATAAGGGTGCGGTAGAACTCCTCCCGCATATCCGCGGTAAAGTTCGACGCGAGCTGCATGCACTGGACACGCATTTTCCTGTGCGCGGAAGCCTGGACGAGCATAATGACGAAAAAGAAGCCGAGCACAAGAAGAAGCCTTACAATGAGCGGCTCGGCATTCAGCCTCGCGATGATCGGCGACAGACCGAACGGAAGAGACATGTCGGAGCTCGCCCCGCCGATATTAAGGATGCCGAGGATCGGCACCAGAGTAAGAATTGTCACGCCCTGCAGCAGAGAGGATACGATCATGAGAAAAAGCGTCCACACAAAGAGACGGCCGTCTTTATGCATGACGTCATCTATCACTGCCCCGAGTTCATGTATCATCTTCCGCGTTCTCCTTAAACGTGTCGAATTCGATCTTGCGGATATTATGCTTATCGCGGCTGCCCTCCGCCGGGGGCGTCATATAATCCCCATAGAATCTGGAGAGAAATTCATCGTAGAGCCTCGGACCCGGAAGACGCAGATCCTCGAACGGATAAAGGCGGGCGTTATCGCCGCCCCAAACATTCTTGGGAACGATTTCGCGGTAGGCATAGGCGCCGAATACATTTGCACCTGTCGTGCTCTTATTCCACCCATAACGGTGCAGCTTTTTGTCGATTTCCCACAGAATGCTCTTCGTATCAGCCTTTCTGCCCACATTGACCCGCTTTGCGGCGGCAATAATCAGCCTCTGATAGAGCGGACGGCCCGGCCTTCCCAGGTTCACCAGGTAGTCGAAGCAGGACAGGTGGTAGCGAAGTCTCGTCCACATGCAAGACGTGTAGTGCAGATACCGAAAGAACGGGATATTCGGATTTCCATCCAGCGGGAAAATATCGATCCAGGCAGACTCGACAATCTCACGGCCGCCGGACGCGTTGTAGACCCGGACACGGTTGTCCACGATCCGGCTGAAATACCGGTTGTAATCCTCACGGATCTTGAAATTGAGATATTCGAAGTGCTCGGGCAGACCCTCCCCGTCCTTCAGGAGCTCAAACAGTCTGTCATAATCCTCCCGCGGCATTCCGATATCCACATCGTCGTCCCACGGGATAAATCCTCTGTGCCGGATCGCGCCGAGCATCGTTCCGCCGATCATATAATAGCGCAGATGCTCCCGCTGACAGATATCAACGAACACACGGATAATGTCCAGTTCGGACAGCTGCAGTTTTCGCAGATTCGTTTGTACTTCACTGTTATACATACTCATCCCTCTTTTCGTCTTTGGAACACTCTCCCCCAGACATCCGTCCGGTGCATAAGTCTCTGCGGGATCGGCGCGTAGACTACTTCCTTCGCGTCCGCAAGATCCGCCGGCTTCTCTTTCTTTTTCTCCGCCGCCGGCACATTTCCCGGAAGGACCGCAAAAATGAAGAGCAGGAACGGATTGTACCACGATTCAAGAAAATGATGGTCGATGCATGTTGTCGCGGCGATGAACGCAATGATGAGAGCAATTTTCGCCTGTCCGCGCTTCATTGCTTTAGCGGCAATGACGGCGAAGCACGCCACCGCGAGCGTTGTCAGGATCGGACCGTACATGATGAGCGACTGCATATAGCCGATATCGACAAAGTTGTAACCGACTCTCTCATTGAAATTAATGACGCCGTGTCCCTGCTGGAAAAGGTAGGTGCCGAACGGCTTGATCCTGAAAATAAGAACATTATAGTAAGCCATGGCGATTCGGTGGCTGAGCAGACCGTCAAGGCGGGTCCAAAAAGCCGTTCGCTTATAGCTCATGACAAAGAAATAGACGAAAAC
>JAZRKZ010000235.1:0-32859 GCA_045646565.1 Lachnospiraceae bacterium | reverse complement strand
TCCGTTGTTGACCGGAAGTCCGCCGACACTGTTGACAATATTGACCAGGATCATGGTGCCCAGCTGTCCGAGACCGGTGCCTGTGACCGGATGAGCCGCAAGCTGGGCTCTGGCATCCGCGCAGACCTTGAAAAATGCTTCAGGATGAGCCACCTTGATCGACTTCGTTCCCTTAACGGCAATCGCTTTAAGTTTTTTGGAGCCCATGACCGCACCTGTGCCGCCTCTTCCGGCTGCGCGGTGCTTGTCGTTCATGATACCTGCGAAAAGCACGCCTTCCTCGGCAGCCTTTGAGATCGTGGCTACACGGAAATTCTCACCGCATTCAGCGTAGAGCGCTTCCGTAGCTTCGAATACGTCCGATCCCCAGATCGCGGACGCGTCACGCAGCTCGACAAAGTCATCATTGAT
Source organism: Lachnospiraceae bacterium (assembly GCA_045646565.1). Lineage (GTDB taxonomy): Bacteria > Bacillota > Clostridia > Lachnospirales > Lachnospiraceae > Chordicoccus. Next base: position 32,448 of record JAZRKZ010000235.1, on the reverse strand, counting down.
ATAGAGATAGACAGGTTTCTCGGATACGCCTTCGAAGATAATGCCGTCATATCCTGCATATTTCAGTTCCGGACCAAAATGTCCGCCTGAGTTGGAAGCTTCGATCGTCCCGGTAAGGGGGGATTTGCAAATGACATTGTACCGTCCCGAAGATGTCGCAAATGTACCTGTCAAAGGTCCCGTCATAAAAATAAGATTGTTGTCATGCCCCAGCGGATCACACTTGGGATCGCATTCATCGCAGAAGTATTTTGTGCCGAGGCCTCTGGCTCCGACAAAGTCCTTCGCGTTTTTATCGTTCAGGGGCTCCTTCACAATTTTACCTGTGTCAAGGTTGACACGAAGTATTGTTCCGATATATCCGTTATTCATTACTGCGCCTCCTCTCCGATAAGATCTCTGTACTGAGCGCTTACGGCAGCCCTCTTGTCATGAATGGCATCTGTATCCAAAAATTCGAGTGCGTGTCCCGGACAGAACTTAACGCACTTCGGATCTCCGCCGCACAGATCGCACTTGAAGACTTTGCCGACAAGCGGATGGTACGAGATATTTCCGAGCGGACATGCATTTTCGCACATCTTACAGCCTATGCACTTTTTGTAGTTGATAACAACCGCGTTATTTTCGTCACGTGTGATGGCTTTGACGGGACATACCTTCATACATGACGGGTTATCGCACTGCAGGCACATCATGGGAATAGCTACAGCGGCCTTCTCATACTCAAAAACGTGAACATTGGCCAGCTTCGGGTTGAATACGCCAAAATGTTCGAATGAACATGCCAGTTCGCAAGTCCGACATCCGATACATTTCTCCGGCTTTATCACTAATTGTTTCATAAACTTTCGGGCATATACTTATGCCCTTCACCTCCTTTGCTGAACCGGCTAAGCAACTGTTCCATCTATAATCTGATTATAGTTTACTCTTATTCCTCAAATAAATATGATAAGCTTCATTGGATATTGCTCTTTGGAATAAGTGAATGCTATAATCAAGACACTATGAATATACAGAACCTCAGATATTTTGCAGTCGTCGCCAAGCTTGAGAACGTAACAAAGACCGCCGAGCTCATGCACACATCGCAGTCGGCCGTTTCTAAGAACATTCTGGCGCTCGAAGAAGAGTTTGGGATCAAATTATTCGATAGATTCGGGAAAAAACTCGTTCTGAACGACGCCGGACGGAGGTTTCTCCAGAGCTGTGAAAGGATTCTCGAAGAAACGGATACTGTGACAAAAGATCTCAGACACCTGTCTGTCGGAGGAGACAATATCGTAAGAATCTGTGCCATGAGCATCAATCCCCACCTTTTTACGTGTATGTCCATGTTCAGGCGCGCTTATTCCGATGTGGAATATAGAATCGACACACTGACCGAGAGCTCCGAGCTGCCGGACATCAACACATACGATCTGGTCATCTATCCGGACGAGATCCGATTCCGGAAGTTCAAAGGCTGCGATTACTATCCCGAAAAATATTATTTTGCCGTAAGAACAGACAGCCCGCTGGCCGAACGGATATCCGTCCCGGTCAAAATGATGGACGGTCTTTCTTTTGTGTTCCTGAGGCACAAGACAGAGTATGAATATCCTTTCCACGTCTGCCTGGCGCAGAATATCCGGATGGAGCACACCAGCTATGTAGACTCGCGTGAAAATCACCTGCAGATGATCGCCAACGGCATCGCCGTGGGCTTCGTACCGGAGGGCAGCGCCGAAATATACAGGAACGACAAGAGGATCAGGCTTCTGTATCTGACCGATGACAGATTTGTGAGATCGATAAAAGTGTGTTTCAAAAGAGAAAAGCACCTGTCAGCGATTGCAGGTGCCTTTAAGGAACATTTTCTGGGTTATTTCAATCTTCAGGAAGGAAACGGTCCAGAGGGGGTATAACTGTATATCAGATCCCTCGCAACACCTTCTTTATCGAACAACTTCTTTCCCCCTTGCGTGTACTTTTCTTCATAATGCAACCATCTTGCTGCCCGGAACTGATTTAGCCTCTGGCTCTTTGAACTGTTATCCCAGAAAAACAGAGTGAATCCTCAGATTTCAATCTCCGAGGCGTATGGATTCAAAACTCAGGTCTTTTAAAGAACCCATAAGGAGCTCTCTGTCATGATCCGAGGTGCGGCCGCACAGATACCGGACCGCCATTGCGGCCTGAAGCGCGGCGCATGCTGCCGGGGTAAATGGCAGAGAGGTCTTTAACGCCGCGGACGACCCTTCCGGGTAGAGAGCATGCAGCATTCCCGCTCCCGGCTCCGCGAGCATGACCTGCAGATCCCATCCGCAGATCGCGCCGTGAATGATTGCCAGTCCGGCCTGCGCCGCGGCATCCTCCAGAATATGTCTCGATTTGACATTATCGAGCGCATCCATGACTATATCCGCGTCCGCCATGAGTATGGCGGCGTTTTTTTCTGTCAAAAACTCAGGCACGGCACGCACATCGACGTCCGGGTTGACCGCCCTGACCCGATCCGCAGCCGCCTGCGCCTTGTTCGTTCCCATATTATCCTCCGTGCTGAGGATCTGGCGATTCAGATTCGACTCACAGAACACATCTCCGTCGACCGCCGTGATAGCGCCGACTCCCATGCGGGATAAGTATTCAATAATGAAGCCGCCAAGACCGCCGCATCCGGCCACTAATACTCTGCTCTGCCGAATCTTATTCATATCTTCCTCGCTCACTGCGGGAATGCTGCGTGAATAACGTTCCTTCATTGTACAACCTCCGTAATATTGGTCTGTCATCGATTTCAGGCTATTATTCTGTTCGGTACAGTTCAGAGTCTGTCACTATGCGTCGCTTCCGTCAAAATTTAGCACTGCATCCTGTCAAAAGATCTGTCAAGCCGCCTATTCATGGATCACGTCTGTCGAATTCTCTCCCCGCATCCTTCCGGCGCATCTTCCCAATACACTGCCCAATCTAAGGCCATCTGTCGTAACACTGTCAACAATCTCGTGGACATAATCGGCATTCCCGCACAGGTGGAGCCAGTCGGGAAAACCCTCTTCTGTTTTTAGGGATTCCGCCGCCGTAAGCTCCGGCACCAGCCCCAGCGCGGTGATCAGCGTATCGCATGAAAGAATTTCTTCGACGCCGGTACCCAGATGCCGCAGCGTGACTGCGGATAGATCCGGATATCCATGCACGCGTGTCACGGTCGAACGAAGGATCACCGGAATGTGATAACGCTCAATGCACTCTTTGTGGTTCCGCTTCATCCCGCTAAGATGATCCTTCATCTCAGCCATGGCGACAACGGTCTTGCCCATGATAGTCAGCCGCCTTGCAACGATCTGGCCGATATCCCCGCTGCCTAAAATGACGACACGCTTCCCGATGTCATAATGCCCAAGATTCAGCATTTCCTGAGCTTCACCCGCCGTATAAATTCCGTTCGGTCTTGTCCCCGAGACTTCAAGGGAGTAGATCGTCTTCTCCCTGCAGCCGGTCGCGAGCACACATTGCTCGAAAGAGCACTGAATCAATCCATCCGGGCTCACAATGAGTGCGGCCCTGTCCGGCAGGATCCTTGTCACATGCGCGCAGGGGAGATAAGACGCGCCGGATCCGGAAAATCTGCGGACTTCCTTTTCGCAGTATTCCGTTCCGGTCAGATCCTGCCCGTAGAATCCGCGGCCAAATCCCTTATGTATGCATTGCGGAAGAATTCCTCCAAGAATAGGCCGCTCATCGACGAGCAGAACAAAAGCCCCCTGGGCCGCCGCTCCTGCCGCTGCCGCCATTCCGGCAGCTCCTCCGCCGATGACCAGTATCTCTGTCTGGAGTTTGACGATTGCTGACATTGTTATCTCTTTATTTCCCCGGCACATTTTACGTTGATATAGCTGCCTCTTTGTTTCTCCGGTGCCTCTCAGTGAGATCCCACTGCTGTCATCTTAGCACAGAAAGAGCCAATCCACAATTATCCAAAGACGCCCCTGTCTTCGCCGGATTTTCTTTGGGCAGTATCTGCCGGTGCGGCTGCGACCTCTGACGCGGGTCTTGCTCCTGCGTCAGAGACGACTTTCACTTTGCGTGTTCATCATAGACTCACGTCACGAGATTTCTGAGTCAGAGATTCAACAATTTGATACAATTTGCACACGTATTATGATATATTGAACTATAGAAAATAACTTTTTGGAATATAGGTTTTACCGCGAGGGCATAAGCATGGAAAAAGTTGATGTGCTCGTCATAGGGGCAGGTCTTCTTGGATGCTTTACGGCCAGGAACCTTGCAAGATACGAGATGGATATTCTTGTACTTGAGAAGGAAAGCGATGCAGCAAGGGGGATCTCCAAGGCAAATACAGGCATCATATACGCCGGATATGACAACCGGCCGGGCACGCTAAAGAGCCGGCTCTGCGTGCATGCAAATGAATCCTTCGACGCTCTGACAGAGCAGCTGGATGTGCCATTTAAGAGAACAGGTTCCCTCATGATCAGCTATGGTCCCCGGGCAGACCGGGTCATGCGCCGCAAATACGAGGATGGCATGAAGTCCGGCGTACAGGGTCTCCGGCTCTTGACCGGCAGCGAGGCCCTGGAACTGGAACCGGGTCTGGCCACCGGCATCTCATCGGCGCTGTACTCAGAAAACACCGGCACTGTCAACCCCTGGGAGCTGTGTATCGCCGCCTATGAGAATGCCAGGGATAATGGAGTGGAGTTCCGCATGGGCACTGAAGTGCGGTCCGTCAGAGAAGAAAGCGGCAGACTCCTTGTCGAGACAGACAATGCCCTTTACTCTGCAGGAGCTGTCGTCAACGCCGCCGGCCTTTGCTCCGATCAGGTAAGAGAGCTCATCAAAGCGCCTCGTTATAGGCTGTATCCCACAGCAGCGGATTACATCGTTCTCGATACAAGTGAGAACGGGAAACTGAAACATATCATCTTCCATGAAGGAGAATCCGGCAAAGGGCTGACCCTGGTGCCGACAGTTGACGGCAACATTCTTGTGGGGCCGACCAACCGCGACCCCGAAGACGACCACCCGCAATTGAAAGGTTATGAAGTTAATTCGATCGGTCTTGCGGAACTGAAAAGTCTGTGCAGAGAAATAGCCCCGTCACTCGATACAGAAAAACAGATCCGCGCGTTCGGATCCTTAAGGCCAAATATGTTCATGGTCCATGAGGAAGACGGCAGGATCGTCCGGGATGACACGCGGATCCACGATTTCTCCATCCTGGAGGAGAACGGTTTCTTCAGTTTGATCGGAATCAAGACGCCGGGTCTGACTATTTCAGATGAACTCGGCCGCCTTGCCGCGGACAAAGCCGCAGCCTACGCAGGCAGGACCACGATAAGGAAAAGTTTTGACCCCCGTCGCAGGGCGATGATTAGAGCGGGGGGGCTGTCCACAGAGGATCTGGCCGATCTCATACAGAAAGATCCCGGCTACGGTGAGATCCTGTGCGGGTGCATGGAAGTTGGCCGCGCAGAAATACTGGAGGCCATCCGGCGGGGAGCGCACGACTTTGAAGGCATCAAGCACAGGACCCACGTCGGCATGGGAAGATGCCAGGGAGGCCGCTGCAGGAAACGCATTTTGGATATTCTGTCCGAATCAAATCGGACTTAAGTATATAAATCCTAAAAGTATAAAGGATAAAGGAGGATCAAGAAAATGAAAAAACTATTGGCAATGTTACTCTGTTCGGCCATGGCTCTGGCCACGATCGGATGCGGCGGCACAAGCGGCGGCGCTGCAGCAGGCAGTACGCCCGCAGCTGACAGCCAGGCCGCAGTAGAGAGCGCAGCTGCAGTGGAAAGCACAGCTGCAGTAGAGAGCGAACCTGCGGAAGAAGCCGAACCTGCAGCTGACGGCGGCGTTCTCATGATGGCTACAACGACCAGCACAGAGGATACGGGACTTCTCGATTATCTCCAGCCGCTGTTCAAAGAGGCTACAGGCATCGATCTTCAGTGGACAGCTGTCGGCACAGGCGAAGCGCTGAAACTGGGCGAAGACGGTCAGGTCGATATTGTCCTCGTACATGCCAAGGCAAGTGAGGAAGAATTCATCGCGAACGGATTCGGCGTCGAGCGTTTCCCGGTCATGTACAATGATTTCGTCATCGTAGGCCCTGCGGAGCCGATTGCCAAGACAGATGATGTCGCAGCGGTATTCGGAGCGATCCAGGAGCAGCAGCTCACATTTGTATCCCGCGGCGATGATTCCGGCACGGACAAGAAGGAAAAGAAGATCTGGGCAGGCCTTGAACTTGATCCGACAGCCAATCCGAATTACCTGGAATCCGGCCAGGGCATGGGCGCTACGCTCACAATGGCCAATGAGAAGAACGCTTACTGCCTGACCGACCGCGGAACATGGCTCAAGCAGTCAATCGATTCCGAGAATAATTACGTGATCGACATCGTCTGCGAAGGCGGCAAGGAACTGCTCAACCAGTACGGCGTCATTGCAGTCAACCCCGAAAAATATCCGGAGCTCAACAACGAAGCTGCCAATAAGTTCATCGAGTGGATCACATCCGAAGAAATCCAGAAGCTCATCGGCGAGTTCGGCGTCGACAAGTACGGCCAGGCACTGTTCACACCGAACGCAGGAACAGACAGCTGATCATGCCCGGCTGGATCAAAGGAGTCTTCTCCAACCCCGCCGTCATGAGCGCTATCAGAGTTACCTTTATCATGGCCTTTACATCCACTCTGATATCCGCCGTGATCGGGATTGCAGCCGGACTCTGGCTTCAGAAACACAACTTCATCGGTAAACGGGTCGTCATCCGTATCAACAGGACCCTCATGGGAGTCCCCCCTGTCGTCATGGGACTGCTCGTTTACCTTCTTACCATGCGCGGAGGGCTCCTTGGCCCTCTGTCGCTTCTTTTTACCGTGAAGGGCATGGTCCTCGCCCAGGTGCTGATCATTACCCCGATCATAAGCGGGATGGTCTACTCGTATGCGGACAGTGCGGTTCCGGCGATACGGGCATTTGCCAAAACCATGGGTGCAAATGAAAGACAGACCGACCGCCTCATCCTAAGCGAGCTCAGAAATGAGCTCTATTTCTGCATTATTACCGGATTCGGCAGGGCGATCAGCGAAGTCGGCTCCGTCATGCTCGTCGGCGGGAACATCAAGGAACACACGCGGACGATGACGACAATGATTTCGCTCCTCAAAAGCCAGGGCATCTACTCAGAGGGAATCGGTCTCGGAATGTTGCTCCTGCTTATCGCATTCATCCTGCAGTCACTCGGAGATTTTGTGAGAAAGGAGGCCATCCGGGATGAGAATTACTGAGCTTCGGAAAAAAATCGGGCGCATGGAACTGTATGTCCCGGATCTCCATATTGAAAGCGGCAGGATTCATGGTCTGACCGGTCCTAACGGCTGCGGCAAGACCACGCTCCTCAAAATCATCATGGGAATCACCGCGCCCGATTCCGGAACGATCGACTTTGAAGGCCTTCGGCCTACCGACATTACCATGACCAGTCAGAGGCCGTATCTTATGCATGCGAGCGTCTACGACAATATCATTTACCCGCTGAAACTGAGGGGAGCCAGGATCGACCGGAACGAGATCGACGGACTCCTTGAGCGGACAGGGCTTCTTGAGCATAAACAGCAGTATGCGGGAAGCCTTTCCAGCGGCGAGAGGCAGAAACTTTCTTTTCTGCGCGCAATCGTATTTCATCCTTCCCTGATCATGATCGACGAGACACTCTCCAACCTTGATCCTGACAGCGAATCCGTCTTCAGGGAACTCATCCTCGAGCGCCGGGCTGCGGATAACTCCACATGGCTGATCGTCACCCACCAGCAGGACAGGCTGAATTCGATATTTGACACGACGCATTATATGGAGAAGGGAACCGTCATAAGATGAATTTACTGAATGTTGATACCATAAGTGAAGCGAGAGAAAAACTGAAAAAATACAGCCGGTTCATTTCTCCGAAAACGAAAACGGCAGGGCTCCTTGAGGCCGCAGGATGTATTCTTGCTTCCGATCTGTACTCATCGGAGAATATCCCGCCATACAGAAGGTCGACCGTCGACGGCTATGCGGTCAGCAGCGCGGACCTCGGAGCGGCTTCGGATATGCTCCCGACATTCCTTGGCGTCACAGGTGAAGTGCGACTGGGTTCGGATTCCTCGCACCTAAAAGTGGAAGCCGGGACCTGTGTATACACGCCTACCGGCGGTGAGGTCGTATGCGGAGCGGATTCCGTCGTCATGACAGAATACTGTGAGACCTTCGGGGACAGCATGCTTGCCGTTACGAAGTCAACAGCCCCCGGGGAGAACATCGTACAGCCCGGAGAAGATATCTTAAACGGCGACCTCCTTCTTCGAAAAGGCCGTCTCCTGCGCGCGCAGGACATCGGTACTCTTGCCGCTGTGGGAATCTCTTCCGTGCCGGTTTTTATTCCCTGGACCGTCACGATCATTTCGACCGGCGACGAACTTGTCCCGCCAGGCGCAGTCCCGGGACCCGGACAGGTCCGGGACATCAATACATACACTATCGCTGCCCGGTGCATCCGGGAGGGGCTGCGCGTTGTGGGGACTGCTGCCGTAAAAGACGACCGGGACGCTCTCCTCACAGCACTTGAGGATGCCAAAGAAGTCAGCGATATCATCGTCATCTCAGGCGGCAGTTCAAAGGGAAAGAAGGATATGACTTCCGAACTCATCGGCGCCGTTTCTGACTGCGGCGTCCTCACACACGGAATAGCAGCCAAACCCGGGAAACCGACGATCACCGGCTTCGATCAAAAAAGCAGAACAATGTACATCGGACTTCCGGGACATCCGGCTGCAGCGCTGATGGTCTTCGAGCAGATCCTGATCGGCCTCTGGCGTGACCTGACGGGACAGCCTCCAGGCCACACCGTGCGGGCAAAAATCACTGCCAATGTCCAGTCAGCGCCGGGCAGACGCACTTTCCAGCTTGTCAGGCTGGAGGAGGGGGACGGCGTGCTGGCGGTGCCGCTATTTGCAAAATCCGGAATGATCTCACCGATGAGCCGGGCCGATGGATATTTTGAAATGAGCGAGAACCAGGAGGGGATCAGGGCCGGTGATCCGGTGGACGTCCACCTCTGGAAATGAGGAAGTGAATTATGAAGAGAAATCTTTATCTGACGACAATACCCGTAGAAGAAGCCAAAAATATTTATCTTACTGCCCTTGGCGATGATATTAAGCCCCGCTCCGAAGTAATCAGCGTGACAGATGCCCTCGGTCGGGTCACCGCCGAAGCCGTCTACGCAAAGTTTTCTTCTCCGCTATATAACTCCGCTGCCATGGACGGTATCGCGGTGATCTCCTCCCGCACGAACTGGGCTTCGGAGTCATCGCCTGTACTGCTTAAGCCCAAGGAGGACTATGTCATTGTCGATACAGGTGATCCGATCCGGAAGCCCTATGACGCTGTCATCATGGCCGAGGATATCCAGGAGACGCCCGACGGCGTACTCATCCGTTCTGCCGCCCCGGCCTGGCAGCATGTGCGGCCGATCGGTGAAGATATCATCTCCGGCGAGATGATCCTGACCGGATATCATCGGATCCGTCCAATCGACATCGGCGTGCTTCTTGCGGGCGGCGTGACAAAAATTCCTGTGTTCGCACAGCCCCGCGTGGGCATCATTCCGACCGGGACCGAGATCGTCGAGCCCTATGATGATCCCAAGGAGGGAGAAATCATAGAGTCGAACTCCAGAATGTTCGAGGCAATGGTCCGCGAGAACGGCGGCATACCCAAGAGATATGATATTGTAAAGGACGATAAAGACGAGATCAGAGAAAGCGTTCTCAAAGCTCTGTCAGAAAATGACATCGTCATCGTCAACGCCGGATCGAGCGCCGGTACAGAAGATTATACAGTTCATATCCTGCGCGAGATCGGAGAAGTATTCGTTCACGGCGTCGCCATGAAACCGGGCAAGCCCGTCATTCTGGGCAGGGCATGCGGCAAACCGATCATCGGAATACCCGGATACCCGGTCTCCGCATATCTCGCTATGGAGAACTTCGTCTATCCGCTGCTCGCCTCCTTTACCGGTCAGAAAGGCTCCGAAGGCAGAACTATAGAAGCTGTACTATCAAGAAGGCTGGTCTCTTCACTCAAGCACAGGGAATATGTACGCGTCCGGGTCGGGCGAGTCGGCGGCAGATATGTCTGTTCCCCGCTTGCCAGAGGGGCGGGAGCCGCCATGAGCATGGTCAGGGCAGACGGTTTCTGTATCATCCCGCAGGAAAAGGAAGGATATGAGGCGGGTGAGACCGTCACAGTCAGTCTGTTCGGCACCACCGAAGAGCTGGATAAAACCTTGGTGTGCATCGGAAGCCACGATCTGCTTCTTGATATCATCTCCGACCTCATGTCAGGGGAGCCCGGGGGCGTCCGTTTGTCAAGCACGCATGTAGGAAGCCTCGGAGGACTGATGGCCCTCCGCCGCGGCGAGGCACACCTGACGCCTTCCCACCTTCTGGACGAAAAGACCGGCGTATACAACGAATCCTATATCCGCACTCTGTTCCCGGGAGAAAAAATGGTCCTGGTCAAAGCAGTCCGGAGAATACAGGGATTCATTGTCGCCAAAGGAAATCCGCTCGGCATCACCGGTATAGAGGATCTGGCAAGAGTGCAGTATGTCAACAGGCAGCGGGGCGCCGGCACGCGCGTGCTGCTCGACTATATGCTGAGCAGAGCGGGAATCCCGAAGGAGGCCGTCAGAGGATATGATGCCGAAGCCGCTACCCACATGGCTGTCGCTGCCCAGGTCGCCGGTGGCGAGGCCGACTGCGGCATGGGCGTGTATTCCGCCGCCCACGCGATGGGACTTGATTTTATCCCGGTTGGCGAGGAGGAATATGATTTTGTCATGCGAAAGGACAGCCTTGAGATGCCCGAAGTCAAGTGTTTCCTGAAACTGCTCGGCAGCGAGGCGTTCCGCAGGAAGCTGGATGAACTCGGCGGATACGCGCTGGAAGATCCTGTGCGAATCGTAGAACTCTAAAATATGTAAATCACTATCCTACGGAAGACCTTAACCCCCGGCTTTCATGAACTTTCTGAAAAATTGCTGATAAAGCACTGCCGCGTTATCACCTTCTATTACGACACGCGTCTGAGGCAATCTCATTGCCCCGATGACTTTGTCCGGCAGGGATATGACCGAGACATCTCCCGGATGCTCATTAAAGAATTCCTGAATGGCAGCGCTGTCCGCCGCCCATATTTCATCATACTTTTTCATCGGCGCGATATTTGTTATAATCAGAATTGTTTGCATACGTCCGGTTGCATCTCATCCAGGCAGCTCCGGACAGATGCCGGAAAACTGTGGGAGGAATTCAAAATGAAGAAATGGAATAAGACTTTAGCCGCTATCGTACTTCTGATATTCATGACTGCGCTTGCAGGCTGTGCCAGTATACAGAGCGGAGTCCACGATCTGCATGGCAGTATCATCGGAAATGAATATTACATTGACACATTCGACAATACGGGGATACGAACTCTGAGAACACACGGCAAAAAAATCGACATCGATAACAACATTGTCGAGGAAAAGACCTATTCCTCCTCTTCGGACGAGTGGTATACGACAAAGACCCTGAGCTCCGTGATCACTATCACAATCGATGGCAAGCAGCTTATTTCCTGCGGCGATACCTGCATTTTCTACGACACACGGCTCACTCCGGAGCATGAGTTCTATCTGGATAAAATCGACAGCACTTCTTCCGGGCTCCTGGATTCGACTCTGATCAGCGGAATGGTGAACAGCATCAAGAATAAATTCGGAAAACCGATGGTAGTCGTCATCAAATCTCAGATGGGAGCCCCGATCTATGCCTTTTCCGGAAATAAGGTCTACTGGGAAATCGAGAATGATCTGCCCAGATTTACTAAGTTAATGATCGACGGAAAGGCTCTCTATATCCACAGGGCAAATTTCCAGATTGTTGATAAAGCCTTGCTGGATTAGAATTTCCCGGCAACTTATCTTTCACTTATGATCCACCCCAGAATGAGCTGTCGCAAATTATGCGACAGTTCATTCTGTCTGTCTCTCATTTATCTTAAATGTATTTCTCAGCCCAGCCCAGCTTCTAAGCTCCGATGCCGAACCGCTCTGACATGCAAATGCAGCGATGCGCTTCCCGGAAAGCTCATTTTCTTTGCCGCATAATGAGTGTTGCCTTCCAATGTGTAGTATACGATTAATGTTTTCATTGTCACCTCGACCTCTTTTATGATATATCATTCTATTTATTATATCATTTCCATTTTCTCTCAGCCAGAACCTCCCCCGCATGAACGACAGCAAAAAACAAGAAGGGGCAGCGCGCCATTGCGACAACCCCTTCTTTATTTCTGTCACTCTGCCGATAGTATTCTCTTTGCCATAGCCACACTCTCATCTGATGGCGGCTCTACATCCTTCAGGGCGTATTCGTAACCCAGCTCCTCCCATTTAAAAATACCGAGCGTGTGGTAAGGCAGGACCTCCACTTTTTCGACGTTCTTCAAAGTGTGAATGAACTCCGCGGTTCTTGACAAATCTTCCTCAGAATCATTGATTCCGGGCACAAGAACGTGGCGGATCCAGACCGGTTTCCCGATATCGGACAGATAGCGGGCACAGTCCAGAATATTCTCATTCGTGTGCCCGGTGAGTATTCTGTGCTTTTTGTCATCGATATGCTTGATATCGAGAAGCACGAGATCGGTGCTGTCCATCAGGCGCTCAAATTTACCAAAGAACGGCTGCTTTCTTGTGAACGGCTGAGCCGCGGTGTCAAGTACCGTGCTGATCCTGCGGCGGTGGGCTTCCTCAAAAAGTGCCGTGAGAAAGTCGATCTGAAGCAGGGCCTCTCCTCCGCTGACCGTGATACCGCCGGTATCCCTCCAGTAGGTGCGGTAGCGTTCCGCTTTCTTTAAAAGCTCCTCGACGGACATTTGTTTCCATGGACCTTTAGAGACCGGACCGTCTCCTGCTTTGTCGGGCATCCTCCAGGTATCCGGATTATGACAGTACCGGCACCTCATATTGCATCCCTGAAGAAAGATCAGGAATCTGATGCCGGGTCCGTCGACCGCGCCGAAAGACTCTGTGGAGTGGACCCATCCCATGACTTCCTTTGGCTGTCGGTCATCCACTTCTTCGCCGATCCTGTTACAGTGACTTATGGCATGTTCTTGCGATAACATCCATCTGCTGCTCCTTTGTCAGATCGATGAACTTAACAGCATAACCGGATACACGGATCGTGAAGTTCGCATACTCCGGCTTCTCCGGATGATTCATAGCGTCGATCAGCTTCTCCGTGCCGAATACATTGACATTCAGATGATGTGCGCCGCGGTCGAAATAACCGTCCATGACATTCACCAGCGTGTTCTTCTGCTCGTCAACATTGTGGCCGAGAGCTGTCGGGCTGATGGTCTGTGTGTTGGAAATACCGTCGAGCGCGTACTCGTACGGAACCTTCGCGACAGAGTTAAGAGAGGCGAGAAGTCCCTCCTGCTCCGCTCCGTAGGACGGGTTTCCGCCCGGCGCGAAAGGTTTGTAGGCTTCACGGCCATCCGGCAGCTTGCTGGAGTACAGAACAGTCAGGTTCGGCTCCGGCGACGGTCCCATATTCTCCAGCGTGTGGAGGAATCGGAAGTCGTTCTTTGTCACGAGCGGCCTGCCATCCATGCCGATACCTGCCACTTCCAGAGTCGCCCATACCGGGTCGCCGGAGAACAGCTGGTTGTAGGAAGGAATGCGTGCAAATTTAACCATTCTGAACTTCATTACCAGATGGTCAATCAGTTCCTGGGCTTCTTTCTCTGTGATCCTGCCTTCGTCCAGATCTCTCTGGATGTAAATATCAAGGAATGTGGAGATACGACCGACAGACATAGCTGCGCCGTTCTGTGTCTTGATAGCCGCAAGATAGCCGAAGTACAGCCACTGGACCGCTTCGGCAGCATCTGCTGCCGGAACAGAGATATCATATCCATAGATGGCCGCCATCTCCTTCATCTGATTGAGGGCTTTGATCTGATCCGCGAGCTCTTCTCTCTGACGGATGATGTTGTCGGTCATCTCACCATGGCCGCAGTTGGCAAGATCTTCCTTCTTCTTCTCAATAAGGAAGTCAATGCCGTAAAGCGCGACACGGCGGTAATCGCCTACAATTCGGCCGCGTCCGTAGGTATCCGGAAGGCCTGTGATAATGTGTGTATGTCTTGCCGCCTTCATCTCCGGCGTGTATGCATCAAATACAGCCTGATTATGTGTCTTGTGATACTCATTGAATATCTTCTTATATTTCGAGTTTACTTCATAGCCGTAGGTGCTGGCGGCCTGCATGGCCATCTTGATGCCGCCGTACGGCATGAACGCGCGCTTCAGAGGCTTGTCCGTCTGAAGACCGACCACTCTCTCGTACCCTTTCAGTTCATTATCAATATATCCCGGACCATATGCGGTAAGGCCGGTAACGACCTCCGTCTCGCACTCAAGAACGCCGCCGCGGGCCCTCTCTTCCTTCTGAAGCTCCTGCAGACTTCCCCAGAGTTTATCCGTTCCTTCTGTCGGGCCTGCAAGGAAGCTCTCATCGCCTTCATAAACCGTATAATTATTCTGGATGAAGTCTCTTACATTAATGTCATCCGTCCAGTGCGTCCCCTTAAAGCCACGCCAGGCATCATTACGAATTTCCATATAATCTTTACTCCTTCACTGCGTCCAGTCTCTTGAAATAAATCTTGCGGAACTGCTCGAATTCACCGAGGCCGGCACCTGTGAATACTGTGCGATAGCCTGCGTTCTTGAGTCTCCATACAAATGAATCCTGTGAATTATAAAGCTCATTGGCCATGTAATCACCCCATGCCACGATGAGAGGAACAACAACGACCTGAGCACCCGTCTCATCGGCTTTCCTTTCCTTCAGGAAAGCAATTGCCTGGCCAAAGCTGTCGCGCTCTTTGAGCTGAATGACTTTAGTATTTGCATAGCCTTTCTCATCGAAAGCTTTCTGCAGGTATGTATTTGCAGCGCAGTGGTAATACGGATTGCCATGCTCAACGAAGAGATACTCCCTCTTCGGGTCCGGCGTGTGGATCGTCTCGAAGATCTCAACGAATTCCCTGCAGGACTTCGCGTCATAGAGGACCGAATCTGTCATCTTGATCTCAAGACGGTCAAGATAGAAGTCGAGGCGGCTCTTCAGCTCATTGTAGAGCTGACCCTTTGTCATAAATACCGGAACGGCGATGACCTTGGAATACCCTTTCGCGATTGCTCTCTCAAGGGCCTCTTCAACTGTGTAAATTCTGTCATCCGGCTCAGACATAGCGTGGGCGGCAGAGTCATCCGTGAACACCTGAAGAACTTCAAGGCCGGAATAGTCAGCCAGTTCTTTCTGGATCTGGGCATATGTGACTTCTTTCGCGCGGATAACAGTCGTTCCGACGCTGGCTAAAATGATGATTGCATCTCTGTTGCTCATTCAATTCCTCCTTCTGAAAGCAATCCGCTTTCTCGTGCCTTGTGGGCATACGCTGACATAATACAGTTAGACAATCCGTTCTAATCATAAATCATGTCGATTTAAAATTAGTACTAACTAACCTATATTCAGTATAAGGTTGCCCAGATTGAGTGTCAACAAAAGATAGGAATGTTTGTCATAAAAAACCAACAATATGCCGGTAGATATATCATACTTCAACGTGCAGCCGATATTCTTTTTTCATACCGTGGGCACCAAAGATCTGCCACTCTCCCTCCCCGAGCCGCTGAAAAATTGCCTTTCTCTCCAGCGCACATAAGGCCGGGTCCGTGTCGACAGACGTCATGAGAATCGGCGCGTACTGGTTGTACTCTGCCTGCTCCTTCGTAAGTCCCCGAATATTGATAAAGATATCTCCGGAAAAAACGATGTGATGCGCGTAATCGATGAGGACCGTCTCTCCTTTCAGATGGCCGCCCTTCCCCTGATAGACCTCAAAATGCATCTCGCCGAAATCGAAAAAGCCGATCTGCGCAAGGGGTTCGCTCTGTTCTTTCGGAGAATTCCACATAGCTGTGACCTTCTCCGGCTTCGGAGGGCCGTAAAGAGTCAGTGCTTTGCATATATTGATGTACGGTTTGTGAAGCGGATTTTGCTCGCGGTATGCATTTGCCCCTTCCGCTTCAAGAGTAAGACACTCTTTCGTGTCCTCGCTGGCAATGATCTCGTCAAAGAGCGGGAGCAGACCGCAGTGGTCTACGTCGGCGTGCGTTATATAAATCATTTTTCGCATCGAATCATATTCAGGCAGGAGCTCTCTGAAAATACTCTCCATCTCCTCGCGGTAAAGCGCATACCCGCTGTCGATGAACAAGACCTGACCGTTGCTCACAAGAATAATCGTATTGCTCCCGCAGGGCGGCTCGATCAATATGATTTCCGTGTTATCCGTGATTTTGTGGCGGGTCTTTCGCGGTGAAAAACGCGGTCCCCGGCATGCAGCCAGCATATGGGCAAGACGGCTGATCCCCTCAAATGTCTTGTAGGGAGATTGTCCTTTTTCATCAAGCATCTGCATGACGACGTTGGTATTTACCATAAGATCATCCCGGATACTCTCGGTAAGTCCGAGGCACTCTACGAGGTCACTCACAAATGACCGATAAAAAATACTGTTATCGAAGACCTTCTCCGAGTGATTATAATCCAGCACGCGGACCGGACAGAGACGTTCAGCGTCTGCAAGAAAGGCCTTCAGATCCTTCTCATTTTCAATATAGAGACCCATTTTAAAGGCCTGATAGGGAGTCCCGTCTTCCTGCGAGCTGATGTAGGATATGTTCAGCCTGTATTCGTGGATCAGCCTGAGCACCTCAGTGACACTGCCCGGATGGTCTTCCAGCATAAATTCCAGAAGAACGATGCTGCTCTCGTTCTTCAGATCCTGCAGATATCCAATTTCAGTCAGAATAGCGTCTGCCTGTCGGAGTTCTTCCTCCGTTCCCTCCGCGTCAATGAAAAGAGTGTGCGAGTCGATCGCTTTATTATAGCTGACTCTCGTGATATTGATACCGAGCTTCGCGAAGCACTCGCTCGCCTTCAGAAAAGCCCCTATGTGATCCGGCATCGTTGTTATATATGTTTTCTTCATAAAACTCCCTTTCGGTACATTTGACCGTTATATCACCGTTCCTGTACCTCTTGCTTTTTACGCGCTTTTTACATAATGCTCCCTTTGACTTTTACATGGCCGTGCTACAATATCGAAAATTTTGCAAACTCAAAAGGAGATATTATGACTCTGTTCGAATTTTTTACTTTACTCGGCGGCGTCGGACTCTTCCTCTACGGTATGAGCCTGATGTCCCAGGGACTTAAACTGGCAGCCGGCAACAAGCTCCGCTCCATACTGGAACATGCGACCTCGAACCGCTTAGTTGCTGTTGCTGTAGGTATCCTTGTAACTCTTCTGGTCCAGAGTTCCTCCGCGACAGACATGATGGTCATCAGTTTTGTCAACTCCGGACTCATGACCCTGGCTCAGGCAATCGGCGTCATCATGGGGGCTAACATCGGTACGACTGTCACAGCCCAGATCACAGCCTTCAATCTGAGCGATTATGCGCCCTTTATCCTTTTTGTCGGTGCGGTCCTGTACCTCTTTGTCAAAAAGAACGCGATAAAATATACGGGCTCCATTATCCTCGGATTCGGAATGCTTTTCTTCGGCATTTCCGTGATCAAGTCCGCCATCGTCCCGCTGTCAAAGAGCGCTGCGTTCATTTCCTTCCTTGCGACACTGGAAAATCCGGCGATTGCGGTCCTCTTCGGAGTCCTGTTCACAGCGCTGCTGCAGAGCTCCTCGTCGTCGGTCGTCATTTTCCAGACCTTTACAGTGCAGGGACTTATCGGCTATGATATGACTGTATATCTGGTCATCGGCGCCGCCATCGGGTCTGTCACCCCGAACCTTCTGGCATCACTGACGACCAACAGGAACGGCAAGCGAAGCGCCGTATTGAACCTTCTGTTCAATCTGTTCCGCGCTGCCCTGATGCTCATCCTGGTAGCGGTATTCCCGGGCTTCACAGAGATGATCCAGAATCTCACCCCCGGGGATGTCGGTCACCAGGTCGCAAACACCCATACAATTTTCGCGATACTTGCAGTCCTCATTGAGTTCCCGTTTGCAAATCAGATCGTGGCGCTGTCAAAGAAAGTCGTTCCGGTCCAATCGGATGAAAGCCGTTCCGTGGAGGACAGGAAGCTGCAATATCTCATCCAGACCAGAGGGCTGCCTTCTTCGCTGGCGATTCAACAGGCAAAACTCGAGCTCCTGCGAATGGGCGGTCTGGCGAGAGAATGTCTGGATACCGCGATCCGCTGCTTTTTCACCCAGAATGATCGTCTGGCGGAATCTGTGGCTGAGATTGAAGAAACGATTGATATCCTAACGGATAAGATTCAGGAGCGCCTGATCTCTCTGCGTTCGAACGAATATCCTCCGGCTGACGCAAACAAGTTATCCCAGCTCCTTCTGACGGCGTCTGATATTGAGAGGATTTCAGATTACGCGGAAAACATCGCGGAGTATGCCGGTACCTTCAAAGCGCAGAAGGCATCCATGTCCGATACGGCAATGGCGGAACTTCGAAATCTGAGCGAGGCCGCTCTAAAGTCCGTCGATTGTTCGCTCCGTATTTTTGAGAGCGAAGATGTCGGCGCGCTATCGGAAGCAGATCTTTTTGAACAGCATGTTGATGATCTGCAGACAGCCTGTGTAAATGGCCATATTCAGCGTCTTATGAACGAGATCTGTCATCCGGTGGCCGGAGTCATCTTTATAGATATGGTCACGGATCTGGAACGTTGTTCCGACCACGCGATCAATATCGCTCACGCGCTCATTGACCATACGGATCATACAGAACACTGACCCCCTTTTATGTTCAGGCTTATCCTCCGCCTTTAAATGCTGCAGACAGCAGCTCTTGCGGTGATTTTTACGAAGCAGTTATGTAGACCGAAAACCGAGGAAAGTATATGCCATTAATCTATATTATTGAAGATGATTCGAGTATCCGTGAAATAGAGATGATTGCTCTAAAGAACAGTAATTACGACGTAGCGGCTTTCGACCGGGCTGACAAATTCTTTCTCTCAATAGACGAGCTCTTGCCTGATCTGGTGCTTCTTGACATTATGCTTCCGGACCAGGATGGATATGATATCATCCGAAAACTCAGAAAGAACCCTCTCACCGCGAAAATCCCCGTGATCATGGTTACGGCGAGGACCACAGAGATCGACCTTGTCAGAGGCCTGGACAGCGGCGCAGACGACTATGTACGAAAGCCGTTCTCCATCATGGAACTGCTCTCCCGCGTGCGGGCACTGCTCCGGCGAACAACGGAGAACACCAGCCTTATCTGTGTGGGGGATATACGCTTGGACCAAGACCATCACACAGTATATGCCGGTGAAAATCAAATTGATCTCACCTTTAAGGAGTTTGAACTGCTCCGCTTCCTGATGATCAATTCGAAGGTCGTTCTGTCCCGGGAAGCTATCATGCGGGCCGTCTGGGAAACAGATTATGCGGGAGAGACCCGAACGGTAGACATGCACATAAAAACTCTTCGGCGCAAACTGGGAGCCTGCGGCAGCCAGATCGGAACTGTCAGAAATGTGGGGTATCTGATTTCATGAAGCAAAAGATCAATCTAAGTCTGTCTCTCATAGCTCTGGTAGCTGTACTTTCCGCCGCGTTCGGCATCACGCTGGTCTACTACAGCCTGTTTCAGACGCAGGTCAAAAAGGATCTTTCCCTGTACACCCGCCTGCTCGCCGACACCGGTGTCTTTCAGTCCGCCTATGCGGGGACAGAAGACGCCAATGCATATGTGGAAAGCGCTGCCCTTATCGAGCTGAAGCGTAATAACCCAAGAATCACCTGGATTTCAAGCGACGGCACCGTGCTTTATGACAACGGAGCCGACGTATCCGGCCTTGCCAATCATCTGGACCGCCCGGAGATCCGGGAAGCCATAGAGACCGGATCCGGTGAAATTGTTCGACGCTCAGACACATTCAATCTGAGTACATTCTACTGTGCGCTTCTGCTCGAAGACGGGACCATTCTCCGCACATCGGCAGAAGCCAGCTCCATCACAAGTGTCTTTGTCAGTTCGCTTCCTGTTATTCTCGGCATATGCGCGGTCTTTCTGGTAATCTGTATCATTTTAGGGCATTTTCTCTCTCTTCAGCTCATTAAACCTCTGAACGATATGGCGGAGCATCTGGATTCCCCCATTAAGAGCCCCGTCTACAGGGAGCTTCTGCCTTTCGCCGACAAGATCCGCGCCCAGCACGAAAATATCCTGGAAGCGGCTTCCGTGCGTCAGGATTTCACCGCCAATATTTCTCACGAGCTGAAAACTCCCCTGACAGCCATCTCCGGTTATGCGGAGCTTATTGAGACCGGTATGGTGGGAAGCGAACAGATTCCTCATATAGCAGAGCAGATCCATCATAATTCCAATCGACTTCTATCCCTCATAAACGATATCATACGCCTGTCCGAGCTGGATCACAAGGAACTGCCGAGAAAATTCACATCAGCAGATTTAAAGGATATCGCGGAGGAGTGCAGTGCCAATCTGCGCGTCAGCGCAGAAAAACACCGCCTGTCACTGACCTGCCAATGTCAGCCTGCAGTCCTTACAGCAGACCGCGATCTCATGAAAGAACTTATCGAGAACCTGATACAGAACGCTATCCAGTACAACCGTGAAAACGGGTCCATCCTTGTCCGTACCGGATTAGAGGACGCTTGTCCGTTCATCTCCGTTTCGGACAGCGGTATCGGCATTCCGAAGAGTGAACAGGAACGCATCTTCGAGCGCTTCTATCGGATAGACAAAAGCCGGTCTCGCGAAACAGGCGGAACCGGCCTTGGACTTGCCATAGTAAAACATATTGCGGAAATACATAATGCGAAGATATCCGTAGAGAGTGAACCGGATCAGGGAACATGCATTATCGTGAAATTCATGCAGTAGCGATGATCGCATCCTTCATGAACTGTGCATACCTGCCGCCCGACCGCTTTCTGTCTGCCGCATCCATCGCAGACACAGCTATTGCTTTTCCAATCCTCACTCAGAACGAATCTTTGCTCTGTCTGTTCAAGTTCCGAGCCGAACCATCTCCTCACTCAGCTCAAATAATTTTCTGGCAGTCCGCCTGCTCTTCGAACGCTTTGAAGATTTTGCAATCCGGCATTTGTAGAAATATCCCCCGGAAATATGACCGACCGCCTCGTCTGTTGCGAGGTAGATGGCAGTTTCGGCACCTTCCGCCGGCGTCAGGAAAAACGGTTTCAACATTCTCGTGATCGTTTTTCCGACCCCGGTCTCCCGATCAACGCCCATGTTTGTGGCAACGGCTCCCGGATGACAACAGTTGACAGTGATGCCTCTATCCTTCAGCCTTACTGCCAGTTCTCTGGTAAACAGAACATTTGCGAGCTTGCTCTGAGAATAGGCCCTGACCACATTGTATCCATGGCAAAGATTAATATCGTTAAAATGGATCTTCCCCACTTTATGCGCACCGGAAGCAACATTTACGATTCTGGAACCGGCAGGCATTTGATCCAAAAGCTGCATCGTAAGCAGGAAGTGACCAAGGTGATTAATTCCAAACTGTCTCTCTATGCCCTCCTTAGTTTCCTGCCGGTCAAGGGAAATAAAACCTGCGTTGTTAACAAGAATATCAATATGCGGATACTTTGCCTTCACACTCTGGGCAAAGCTGCGGATCGACGCAAAATCCCCCAGATCACAGATCATAAGATCCAGATTCCGCTCTTTCTTGCTTGCCAGTTCGGCAAGGGCTTTCCTGCCCCGCTCTTCACTTCTGCAGAGCATTATCACAAAAGCGCCCTTATCGCTGAGCGCCTCCACCGTGGCCATTCCCATACCGGAATTTGCTCCGGTCACGATTGCGACCTTATCTCTTAAATCTGACATGTTCTCTCCTTCCCTATTCAAGTGTAACAACATTCTTCCTAACAAAGATCAAAGTGAGACAGAAGACATTCCATTTTCCTGCAATTATCTCTTATACTTCCTGTAGATTCTGTTATAAGTGAGGACAAGAATCGGAATGCCTCCAAGACAGCCCATAGTAAGGACAAGCCCCGCTGCCGAAACCTTCCAAATACCCATGATCGTGCTGATCCAGAAGACAAGAGAATAGCAGATCCACATGATTCCATTCTCCCTGTTATACGCCTTCACATCGGTAATCTCATCTTCCCTGACTGTGGATCCGGACCAAAACCACATGGGCTTTTCACGCCGCCAGGCATAGACCCCGATACCAGTAAACAAAAGGCTGCACGGTATAAGAATAACAAGCCAAATGATTATCTCCATGATGATACCTCTGATTAAAACCATTTACTACTCGTGTCGTTCCATCACATCTTCGCAAATCATTTTATTTCAGAACAGATTTCCATCCATCTTCTGCGCTCAAGAATAATTCCGAGAAACCACCTTCTGCAAATATCTTCATCAGGTCGTCCATTCCCCATATCCAGGGGAGATTCAAGACTTCATTTATCTCGACCCAGAATACCCGGCCTTCGGATGACGAGGTCAGCGTCCCTGAATACTTCTCCGCCTTGAAGAGAAACACTATGTATCTTGTACCGTCCTCATCAATCCAGTTTTTCACACCGCAAAGAACCGGGTCTTCGATTGTAAGTCCTGTTTCTTCTCTTATCTCTCGAATGACAGAATCAACTATAGGCTCATGCTCCTCGACGTGACCACCCGGAAAAATGATTCCCCTTATATCCTTTCCGATCTTGTCCTCGACCAGTACCTTCGACCCATCTCGTATCATGCACATGTTTTCAAGGACTACACTTTCTCTTCGTTCCACGTTTTACTACCTCCGGACGACTCTTCGGCACCAGCAAGAAAAAGTTTTTGCGATAAGGCTTTTCATGCGCTCTCATCTCCATAAATCATTGTCAGTCCGGCTGCTGTCCATCGTGCGCTTTCCATGCACAATCAGTAATTTTCATATCTGTAAAGACCGCCGTGAAGCTGGAGTTCTCCGGACTACAGGCATAGATTCCAAAGCGAATCTTTCCGGCACCTTCCCACATATGGCAAATACGCATCTGAGTAAAGTTCTCACCATCCTGCGAACATTCGATGCAGAAGTCATCCCTGCGTCTGCTGAACCGATACCACATTGTCTTCACTTCAGCCGGGATTGCCGTTGTCGCCCAATCGGAATATCCATGATTGGTGACCACAGAGCCAAGATGCTGGAACTCATCATTTTCATATTCAACAGAACCCTTGAGCCAATTCTCCGAATCGAGATACATCACGATCCCGCACTGGTCAAAGCGGTGATGACTTTCCGTAAAATCCGTCTTTACTATGAACGAAAAATACTTTTGTTCTGTCTCCATCTGAAGCACCGGTGCATTATCATTGCGAAAATGATAGTAGGTCCTCTGCCATAAATCGGTGTTCGGTGTAGTCGTAATCTCAACGCGATTAGCTTGAATTCTGTAATTCTCCGGCTCCCTTGTCCATGTCATATTGTCAACAATCATTTGATTACGTATCCTTTCTTCCACTATCCTATCTCTTTTTATTCTAATCTTACAAAGACAACTTTGAAAGCGAGAAGTCTCCTGTTAGTTATAAAGCCAGCATATTCAATCGGATTTAGCATTTGCTTCTTTTGCATGATCCAAATGAATCCCGATATGTCCGATTCCAAGTATAATCGAAGCTATAACCATCCATATATTTTTCCCATATATTCCGAGCAAGAAAAATGCAATTACAGGAAGCGATGCCCCTGCGACAGGAAACCCGCAAAAACTACAATACTGATCTCGCATCGTTTTTTCACTTTTAAAATAGCGATGCCAATATAGTTCATACAATAATCAGCAGAAATGAAGCAACAAGCCAAAGGCTCCATGGTGACAAGCGGCGCAGATTAAAATCCGAAAACACCAATACAATGGTGCTGGTAAGGACTTCTCCCGCCCTCTCAAACGCCTGAAGTATCTTTTTCTCATTTTTTACATACTGATCATAGTCCTTTGGCTTATTCTTCGCCCATTTGATATTAGGGACAAACAGCATAATCAGATAAATGAGTCCTACATAAGAAAAACCCAAATGCATATATATGACTCCTTGTATGTGTTCTCCTTTAGCCTTTCCCAATTCACACGATTATGGAAGGAGCTCAGCGACCGGTTCGAAATCGTCCAGAGCCGAGTGACTCGTCAGGGTCTTAATTATGCGCCACCCTGTTCTGCTCCGTTCCGCATTTTCCTTCATCGGGACAAATCCCAGATCAAGATATAACTTGCATGCAAGCCATGTATTTGTCTGCGTCGGAATTACAGCTTTTTTATATCCGAGTTTCTTCATGTGCGCAAGCACATGTGTAATCAATGGCTTGGATAACCCCAGCCCCTGTGCATCCCTGCGAACGGCGACCCAGTGGAGCCATCCATTCTCTCCGTCATCTCCGGTATGAATATTATAATATGCCGTCGCTGTCGCAAGTTTCTGTCCAAAAGAATCTGTTACAAAAAACATTCTGCTTGCAAGCTCTTTCTCATGACCGGCAAAATATTTTGACCACGCTGCTTCTCCCGCCTCATAGCTTTCAAAATCTTTTGCGCTCTTCTCTATCGTGATCCAGACTGCCCGATCTCCCGGCGCGTAGTTCTCATAATGATATTCCGGAGGAAGCTTGATTTCCTTAATGCCATCCAGATCCCGTTCCAGCATCAGCTTATAATATGGAATACGGCGGTCATTATTGCTAAAACGCTCCAGACTGCACGCTATCGTCCAATCCGGTTTCGTCTTCTGGCTAACATAATTCGTCTGTTTTTCGCGCGTCAACGGCACCTCTACATCGGAATTCTTTGCGATATAACTCACAAACCTCGCCGTTATCTCCTGCGGCCTCGTAATGGCACCGCCGACGACTGCGCTGAACGCCCCACACTCGAAAGCCTTCTTCAGCTCCTCCGGGTAATGGATCTTTCCCTCCGCAATCACCGGGACTGACAGTTCCTCCGCACATCTGCGGATCAAATTAAAATCCGGCCCTTTAAGCTTCGATGAATACTCTGTATAACCGCAAAGCGTTGTGGAGACAATATCAAATCCCATCTCCTGTGCAGCCCGGCATTCCTCAAAGGTCGAGCAGTCTGCCATAGCAAGCCGCCCCGCTTCATGGACCCGGTCGACCAGCTCCTTAGTGAGAATGCCGCCCGGCCGCTTTCTGTCGGTCGCATCCATCGCAATGATTTCTGCTCTGGTCGTGAGTAGTTCATCAATTTCCTTCATCGTTGGCGTGATGTAGATCTCGCTGTCATCATAATTACGCTTCACAATCCCGATGATTGGCAAATGGCACACCTGCGCAATTGCATTTATGTCCTGGGCAGACTGCGCGCGAATACCGGCAGCCCCACCTTCCATCGCAGCCACAGCCATTCTGGACATAATGTAGCTTGAATGCAACGGCTCATGCGGCAGGGCCTGACACGAAACGACAAGTTTTCCTTTGATTTGTTCCAATACCATTACTTTTCTCCAAATATTCCTGAAACGACCCGGGCGACTCACCGCACCAGCAAGAGACAATTTACTCTCCCGCAGGAATCTGATCATTCAAACTTTTATTTCGATAATTCAGATTCTTCCTTATCGAATATCCCTGCTTCTCCCAAAAGGCATTGGCAGCCTCATTATCCTTGAATACCAGTCCAAATATCTTCTGTATGCCTTCTTCCTGTAAAGCCTCCTCTGCGAGGCAAACCAGATGTCCTGCTATACCCATACGCCTATAAGCAGGATGAACACATAAGTGATGTATTATTGCTCTTCGGCCATCGTGACCGGACAGAATAACTCCGATGATCCTGTTTTCCTTTACTGCAGCGAAACATGTATCGGGATTCCGCTTCAGGTATCGGGCGATTCCTTCCCGTGAGTCATCAACCTGATTCAATGCCCTGCGACTCTCATCTGTCATATTCCAAAGTTCATATATGGCGTCATAATCATCTATTGTTACTTTCTTTATCGAGTACTCCATGCGTGTTCACATCTCCAAAAATCCTTGTCAGTCCGGCTGCTGTCCATCGTGCGCTTTCCATGCACAATCCGTAATCTTCATATCTGTAAAGACCGCCGTGAAGCTGGATTCCTCCGGGCTGCAGGCATAGATTCCAAAACGAATCTTTCCGCTGCCTTCCCACATATGGCTTGTTCCCAAATCACAACCCTTTATAATCCTTTTACACACATTTCACCAGCATTTTCCGCATGGCGTAAGTCCCTTGCGTTCTGCTTCTTCCAGAGTAACCTGCCAGGCAGTTTTTGTAGAACCACAATTGCTTTTCGAATGATACCTTTTCCCGGTCTTTGTAATCCATACCAATCGTTCCTGAGGACTCTCTGCTACAGCTCTGGTAGCGCTTTGTATTGGAGCTTCTGTAGGAGTTGGTGCGACATAGCGCTTTGCCCCCGAAGAAAACATCTTATTGTGAGTGTTCTCATTTACTACGCCGTCCGTGCCCAGGTCATTTGCCGCCTGAAAATCCTTTATCGCCTGCTCTGTTCCGGGACCGTAACTTCCATCTGCCGACGTCAAATATCCCAGTTCGACCAACCGCTTTTGTATTTCTACAACCGAATCTCCTGTGGCTCCCTTTTTTATTGAAGCAAATAACGCCTCTGCATTCTTTAGCAAATCGTATGTTTCTTTATCCACAATACCGATTGATTTCAGTTTATGGGCCTTCTGAAAATCCTTTACAGCTTGTTCTGTACCCGGGCCAAATGAACCATCTGCAGAAGATGTCAGATAGCCTAAAGCCAGCAGTTGCTTTTGGACCTCAACAACTGAATTACCTGTGGCTCCTTTTTTTATCGGAGAAAACGTACTCTCTTTAGATGCCTTCGATGCTTTCGTTTTGGATGTCTGCTTTTTTGCCTGTGCTGTTTTAGTTACTGATTTCTGATTCTTTATTGAAGTAAGAACCATCGAGTCGTGAGTATTTATTTCTTTTGCATATACAACACTCGTCAGACAAAGCGCGTTCAACAAAAGCATCATTACGAGCGCTAATATCCACTTACCGGTTTTTCTATTTTTCATCTTAATAAGCCCCCTTTCTTGCTAAGATTTCAACACATCAGGTTTGAATATAAATATCAGACGCTGCCTCGATAAGCTTCCTGTTCCCGATCAATAATCACGCATCGTCTTCGCATCTCGAATCTGCAGCGCCTCCGTCAGATTCGTCGGATAATAATCGTATTCGAAAAGGTCATTGTCCTCCAGAATAAGTTGATCCGAAGTATTTGGATATTTAAAATGCAATCTGTAAGACCAGACATCCGCTCCGTCATGATACGTGATTATCACGCCACTGTTAAGGTCGCCCGAATCAATCTTAAGTCGATCACAGCCATCGTCTCCATTTCCTTCGGTGAACCAGTAAACATATCCTTCATCAAAATCGATGATATAGTACTGGTCATATTCCTGTCCGTCTTTGCCATATGCGTAAACTCCGATATTTCCGTTATTTACGGTCTCCAAATTATTCGTTGAATAGTAAACGGGAGCTGTGGCCTCCTCTTCAGCCCTTCTTGCCTCCTCGGCCAGCCTGGCCTCTTCAGCCAGCCTTTCCTCCTCAGCCCTCCTTGCCTCCTCGGCTCTCTTCTCCTCCTCTTCTTTCTGCTTCGCGGCTATGACCTCCGGATCATTCTCCACTAGGGTGTGGTATTTCACAACGACTGCGGCATCATTTGCAAAAACTTCTCCGCGCTTAAATCCATCCTTACCGTCGACAGAGATGGATTCCACAGAGCCGTCCTCCGTCACGCCAAACACAATGTCATAAATCGGTTCTGTAGTGATATTTGTGAAGCCCATCTCCTTAAGAGCGGCAGCGACCTCCTCATAGTTTTCGTAATAGAATTCTTCCCATGATATGGTTGTCTTCATCTGCCCCTCTTCAAGCTGCAGATCATAATCCACGAAATCCTCGGTGACGGAAATCTTATCGCCGTCGCAGCTGATGGTATAGCAGGCGTCAAACTTACATTTTGCGTCAAGAGTGACTCTGGCACGTGTTGTGAGGTCACCTGATTTTGCAAATATGACCTCATGCTGCCCGAACTCCATCTCCACCTGCAGATCCTGGTCTTCTCCGTGTTCCATCTCCGCCACAGTCTCGCCATCTATGATGAGATCGACATCATATTTGCTGAAAAGAAGATTTTCCTGGAAGTTCACGTGGATATTTGCCTCAAACACTGCCAGTGCGTGATAGGTAATGATGACCTCCGCGTCCTTTGCGTATTCAGAGCCGGCGGAAAAATCGGTCTCGCCATCAATGCTGATTGATGCGACAGTATCATCCGCGGCAGTTGAATACATATCAATGTCTTTTACTTCCTGTGTCTTAACGTTCTCAAATCCGGCTTCTGCAAATTCCTCGTTGGCGGTCTCCCATGCCATTCCCACATAGTGGTCAGGTGCGTTCGGAGCTTTGACTCCCTTGCTGCCGCACCCATACATACAAAATGCAAGAATCATTACTTCAATTAACACGAATATCTTTTTCATCTCATCCTCCGTGTGATTTGAGCGACCTGATAAAGCTCTAAGTAACAGTATAGCATCGATCGAGGGGGATACTTTGGAATTATATTTCCATAACCTCTGCTGCCTTTATCGCTATCTGAAGCATCTATTCATTTGTCCTGCTTTGCAGCCTTCCCTAAGCCTCCCATTCATATGTGGCAATTGCTACGATTCCATGCAGATTAATTGCAACTCAGTTCAATTCCTCCTCAAGTTCCTTCAAATATGCCACAAGAAATGCATGTCTCTTCTCCGCGATCTGCTTTCCAGTCTCTGTATTCATCATATCCCTGAGGAGCAAGAGTTTGTCATAAAAGTGCTGCACCGACTCCACAAGAGGTCTTCCGTGTTCTCCTCCGTATGCAAATGTCCTCGCAACCCCCACCGCACCCATCGCATCCAGCCGGTCCGCATCCTGCACTATTTTTCCTTCGAGAGTTGCGGGGATCTTGCCACGATTCTGACTGAAGGAGACAGCGTTGATGACAGAGCAAATCTCATCTATTTGTTCCTGAGGTATACTATTGTCCCGGAGGAAGGATCTGGTATTAGCATTATTGACAGTATTGAACAACTTGTGATCATCCACATCATGGAGAATCGCTGCCAATGCGACTGTGTCGCGGTCTGTATTCGGCTCGGTTTCCGCAATTAGCATTGCGTTATGATAAACCCTCAGCATATGACCTATATCGTGACCGCCGGCATTTTCCTTGAATAATTCTTTAATGTAGCAAATAGCATTTTCGTACACAGTGACCAACTCCTCACTCGCGTTAAACTCGTATGAAAAACGAATGTTGGATATTTATGTAAAGCAGATACTGGATGGGCACGGCTGGCAAAATGCTTTCCTGTCATTTCGCATGTCTATCGGCGCTCCGTCCTATTCACAATCTGAAAATTCAGATTTTCATACCGAGCGAAGCATATCAATCAAGGCACTTGCCCGCTCCTGCCATGACATGCCTGACAAATCAACGTGAGCAATTCTGTGAAAATCACGATAAAACTCTATTCTATCTGTTTCCTCAGAAGATGTACCGTGCTTTGCGTCAATGAGAAGATATCCATCATCTGTCACAAACTCAACTCCATTTGCATGCAGAAGACTTTCCCCTTCCTCAAGCAGCCTTTCTTCGGTTATGTCTCCTCCCCACCTGAAGAGCTGCTCAATCTCGTCCGGCAGCCAAAACAAAGCATTTTGAGTCTCCCGCGTCGTTCTGATGTAAATGTCCGTAATCGTTTTGCCGCAGAGTTTCGCGTCTTTCAGCCAAACTTTATTTTCATAATACAAATTAGATTTGGCATCATCCCGCATGGCAATGCCCAGACAAAATCCATTTGGTCCTGCAGAGATATGCTGATAACGATACCACACTCGGTTCCGAAGCTTCCTGCACTTAGCCTTGGTCTGCAATTTGAGAGAAATCCCGAGTTCCTGAAGGCAGCCGGTCAGATCAAGCGTAAAACTTCCGTCTTCTCGCCTCTCAAAGTTGACAGGGACAAACAGATAGTTCTGCTCTTTCCGGTCAAGAAAGACCAGAAACTCATTTTCAATGTCAGCTTGCCACGGTATAGTGACCTCATGCTTCGGGCCGTGAAGAAGGACACGGCAGGGTACCATAAGAGACGATGTTATAGAATGTGCCAGAAAGACATCGACCTCATCGCAGAAGAAATCCGACACCACAAGGGCATTCTTCTCTATGCGGTAAGCATGGTCTCTGCAGGCGAATTTTTCATGACTGTCAACCGGCAACGGCAGGTAATAGCTATACTCCACACTTGTCATTTTAGGAAATAACGCCTTGAATTGCTGCGGCGTCATCCCGGCTCTCATGTCAGCCTCGCGCAAGGCATCTAAAAAGGCATCAGCATCCACGTCTCCATACTTAAGATAATAAATATGAGCCGATTTTACCGACACAGCGGAATCGGACGCCTCACATATAAAATTGGGACGCGGGTAATAGTCAATCGATACACTTGTCTCTCGCCTTACCGTACTCTTGTTCATAGTGAGCAGGCTCTGTTCCGTCAAAACTCCCTCGCGGCTGATCAGCCAACCTCCCGGCTTCCGGCTCAATTCCCATGTCGGTTTAACATTATAGGGGATACGATGTTCCTCAAGGAAGGCGAGCGCATTGCTCTCCGGGCTCCCATCCAGTCCGCCGGTCCACACCACGGGTTCCACCAATATGGTTTCCGGACCGAATTCGCCTATGTAGCAATAAGACATCTGCTCCGGCGGGAACTGCTCCTTCACCGGTCCCTTACAACCCACATGAACTCGGCAGGTTTTCTGCATATGCGCGCTCTGATCCGTCCCATATTCGATCATGAAAAAGTTGCCGCACGTTTCGATGAAGCGATTCAGATCGTATATCCTAAAAGTCTTCATAATCATCCCCCCTTTACCTCAATGGAAGTGTCAAATTTACTACCTGTTTTTATTTCAAAAACCTTGATTTTGTTAGCGTCAGGAGGAAACAGCCACAAATAGCCAACGAGAAATGACCAATTTTAGCCAGATAGAAATAGCCAATGAAGCTATCTCCTGATCATGTGAGCGATCGGAAAAGTCATTGATTTTTTCAATGTAATGGATAGACTGATGTAAGCCAATGCAACAGTCGATACAGTACGAATGGAAGAAAAAACCAATGACTTAACTGAAATAATAGCACAAGCACTCGATGAAATGAAGAAGGATCTTGGTGATAAGTTTGATATTGATCACGTAAATCTGGCAGATCTCCAACGCCGTACCGGGATCACACGGGCAAAACTACGCAGGATCCAGAAAGATGGGTTTGTCGATAAACCACATGCCCT
This sequence comes from Lachnospiraceae bacterium, assembly GCA_045646565.1. Lineage (GTDB taxonomy): Bacteria > Bacillota > Clostridia > Lachnospirales > Lachnospiraceae > Chordicoccus. The sequence goes on along the minus strand of JAZRKZ010000235.1, from coordinate 835 downwards.
GATCGGACGCAGGGCGGATCATACCATCCTGACCGGCTTTACAGGCGTCATCGACACCCTGCTTTCCAAAGGAATCACTAATTCTTCTGTCTGTTTTGACAGAATGAAAGAAGCAGGTTACCAGGGCAGCCTTTCTACCATAAAGAATTATATCAGTGAACACCAGGACCTTGTTCCCCCAAAACGTCAGATTGTAGCTCCGCAAGGTAACCGGGGACGACGCTATCGGACAGAGCCCGGAGAATGCTACCAGATGGATTGGGGGTTTGTAACGGTAGAGACGGAAACAGGGAAAACATACAGAATCGCATGTTTTGCCATGATCTGTCATTACTGTGGACAGCGTTATATTGAGTTCTTCCCGAACGCCCGGCAGGAAAGCCTGTTTATCGGAATGATTCATGCATTCCTGTATATGGGGGTTCCTCAATGCATCCTTACGGACAACATGAAAAGTGTTGTCCTCCGCAGGGACGAAGAAGGACATCCCGTATGGCAAAAGGATTACGAATTATTTATGGGGAATATCGGCTTTGAGACCCGTTTGTGTAAACCGAGGCATCCTTTCACAAAGGGATCTGTCGAACGGCTCATACGATTTGTGAAAGACAACTTTCTGCCAGGACGCATCTATCATGAATTAACGGACCTGAACTATGAAGCCATCCGATGGTGTGACCAGCAGAATGCTGTCTATCACCGGGCAGTTGACTGTGTTCCTAACGATAAGCACTCTGAGATCTGCATGAAGCATGCTTCAAGGCTGGAGAATACCATCGAACTGTCCTATTACCTTTGCCCTGAAAGAAAGATATCCTTTGACGGATTCGTGAAT